>DCSN01000175.1:21135-24146 GCA_002325645.1 Pseudanabaena sp. UBA1465 | reverse complement strand
GCGGGCGGCACAACAATTTGGGGCTGAACTACTTAATCCAAGTTTATGCTTGAATAATTTTGGCTAATTTGTGTTGATCTTGCCAACCTGCGTACGCACTATAAACGCACTGATTCACTAAACCTCGGGTAGAGTTAACACTTTTGCTGACAAATACATGATCTACTTGCAGGGGATTTTTCCAGATCCAAAGCTTTGTCCCATCTGGATAGGTTCTGATCAATTTAGCCGATCCAAAATTTTGATTATTGGTTTCCGTGAGATCGATCGCCCTTAATTTAGCGATTAGTTGTGAAGCAAAATCATTGTCTTGCTTAGCGATCGCAGGATTTTGCCAAAAATGTCGCACAGCATCAGCAACCCTCGGATGATTTTTGAGGGTGGGATGATTGATATTATCTAGCCGTACGAAATTTGCATGGGCAAACTGAGAACAGCCGATGGGGACAGTGCCATCGGTATGATTACCTAGGTCGCCCACAATTGATAGGGTCGGGATTTGCGCGGCGATCGCTTCAGCAATAGGGCGACGATTTGTACCAAGATCGCGAGCAATCAAGGGAAATAGCCGCAATGGATCGAATAATCTGCCTAAATCAGAACCGCCAACGGGTGAACCAACGAGTACAAAACTATGGACTTTGCTCCACCATTCCCGATGACGCGCTAAAACTTCCAGCCAGATTAAGCCCCCCATCGAATGACCAATAATCCGTAATGGTAGATTTGGGTGTCTGGCGATCGCGTCGGTGGCAATTTTTTCAACTTGATTAATTAATGGCGCGATCGTCAACCAAGTATTAATCCAGCCCAGATTTGGCGTATATACAGGTATATTTGATTTTGGTGATTGGGAATCGACCAGCGATCGCGCTAAGTAACTAATATCGTGATGGGTGTCCGCCCATCCATGCTGTGCAAATAAGATAAAGTCTTGATCTTCAGAGAGTAACGACTGCTGCGAATTGCTGGACATTTTAGATGGTGATGATCGATCTTCTTTATCTCCTAATCCTAACGCCTCGATACATTACCGCAGGATCAGACTTGACCTCAGTTTTAGGGTTACTTTTGCTTTCAGTCTTCAAATTTACATTAATCATCTCAATGTCAGGTACGGCTGTTAAGACTCTTTCTTGAATTTTCGTAGCGCCAGCAATGGGAGCTAACCCACTCGCTATTTTTTCTAAGGGTTGAGAAATTAACGAGCAGCCGATCAAGGCCGTCACCCTAGCAACTTCAGTCAGTAAGGTTTTTCGCGATAGACGTGGCAGTACATCAGAGGCCCCACGTCTTAACGCCCAACTATGTTCAACATCTTTAATGCGTTCTTGTCTAGGGTTAAACAATACAACTTTTACAGGAACCTGTTGCTTATTTACCCATTGACATACCGACGATGATTGCAAGGTTTCGGAATTAGGGCTTTTGAGCGCCATATCCATTAACAAGAGATCAGGCAGATCTTGATGATTGCAGGTTTCTAAATATTGAACTAAGTTCAGTGTATCTTTTGCCCAAGTTACGACCAGTTGCTGAGTTTCCAAAGCTGTCTGCCACAATTGCCCCTGCTCTTGGTCGGTGTGAATCATTAAAACAGCTTTTTTTTGCTCAGCCATATGCTTTATCTGTTTACCCCATAAAGACGAGTTAACAACTTTAAACTTTGATTAAGCTAGGTTAACCGATCTCACCTATGCATTTTGTACCGTAGTTAACTAAATCGCCCTCATCCCCCAACCCCTTCTCCCTTGGTGGGAGAAGGGGAGTAAGAAATTATTCTTGTTCCCCTCTCCCATCAAGGGAGCTACCGTGTACACACAAGTCATAAAACCCAGTCAAGTCAACAATTAATCGCCCCCTAGCCCCCAATTCTGGGGGAACAAGAAAATAAAATTCTTTCAAAGTCCCCCAGAATTTGGGGATTTAGGGGGCTTATTTACTAAATTTTGATTGTTGCCATACCTTCTTGCCAGTCCACAGGACAAACCTCATTTTCATGAACTTGAGTATGTTGAATTGCCTTAAGAGTACGCAGAGCCTCATCAATACTGCGCCCAAAAGCAAGATTATTGATGGTAGCGTGCTGGACAATTCCTACTTTGTCGATGATAAATAAGCCTCGCAAAGCTACACCCGCCACAGGGTCGAGTACATTAAAAGCTGTGGCGATCGCTTTAGTAAGATCAGAAACCAGAGGACATTTAATATCTCCACCCAGCCCACCATCAGCCAGTGTGGTCTGAATCCAAGCAAGATGAGCGTATTTACTATCTACAGAAATACCAATTACTTCAGTATTTAATTTGGCAAATTCTTCGTAGCGATCGCTAAAGGCAATTACTTCGGTAGGACAGACAAAGGTAAAGTCAAGGGGATAAAAAAACAAAACAACATACTTGTTTTGTCTATAACTAGATAATTTAAGTTTGGTAAACTCTTGATCAACCACTGCGTCCGCTTCAAAATCTGGCGCAGGATTTCCTACCCGTAAGAATTCCGTCATAGTCGATTTAACCAAAATAAAACTTAGTGTTATTCTAGGGAGCAATTAGCTTTTTTAAATAGTACTTATGTCACCAGTAAAAGAAGTTTCTACGGCGATCGCAAGTCTAGCAAATCTTAATGGGATCTCTCCCCATGCAACTGTTGAGCGTCCTTGGGGAGCATTTACCACTTTAGAAGAAGGACGTGGTTATAAAATTAAGCGGATTGAGGTGAACCCAGGGCATCGGCTCAGCCTGCAAATGCACCATCACCGCAGCGAACATTGGATCGTGGTTTCGGGTACGGCTAAAGTAACCTGTGGTGATCAAGAAACCATGATCAGCACCAATCAGTCTACCTATGTCCCGAAATGCACCTCTCATCGCCTCGAAAACCCTGGCATTATTCCCCTGATCCTCATCGAAGTCCAAAATGGTGAATATTTGGGTGAAGATGACATTATTCGCTTTCAAGATGACTACGCAAGGCATGAAAAGAAATAATCCAGTAAAGGTGTTTTCCTG
>DCSN01000175.1:15347-21044 GCA_002325645.1 Pseudanabaena sp. UBA1465 | reverse complement strand
AAGTACTACCTGCTTTTCGGTTTTTGATAAGAAGCAATGTCGATACCGTTTAAAATAGTTGAGGCAATCTAGAATCGTTTCAACGTGAATAAAATCCCTCCCTTTGATGTATCACAACAGTATCAACAAATTGGCGATCGCTTAAATCAGGCGGCTTTAGACGTACTCGCATCAGGACAATATATTGGCGGACAAACTATCAGTCAGTTTGAAGGTGAATTTGCCAAATACATTGGCTCATCCCATGGAATTGCCTGCAACTCAGGTACTGATGCTTTGTACTTGGCGCTGCGAGCCTTAGATATTGGGGAGGGTGACGAAGTAATCACTTCACCATTTACGTTTTTTGCCAGCGCTGAAACCGTGAGTATGTCGGGGGCAAAACCTGTATTTGTCGATATTGAAGCCCATAGTTTTAATATGAATCTGGATTTGCTAGAGGCAGCAATTACCGATCGCACCAAGGCGATTATGCCTGTGCATTTGTTTGGACGGTCTGTCAATATGTCCAAACTGATGGCGATCGCTAAAAAGCATAATCTTTATGTGATCGAAGATTGCGCTCAAGCAACAGGGGCAACCTCCAATGGCGAAAAGGTCGGCAATATTGGCGATATAGGCTGTTTTAGCTTTTACCCTACTAAAAATTTGGGTGGCTGCGGCGATGGTGGCATGATGACCACTAACAATCCAGAACTTGATAAAAAACTCAGAATTTTGCGTGAGCATGGTAGCCCTCAGCGCTATTACCATGAATATATTGGGATGAATTCGCGCCTTGATTGTTTGCAAGCCGCCTTGCTCCAAGTAAAGCTACCCTATCTCGATAAGTGGAATACTCAGCGTCGTGAAATTAGCGATCGCTATACCGCATTTCTCAAAGATGCCAATATCCCCAATTTGGTGACACCGCATCATTGCCCTGGCAGTGTGTGGAATCAGTACAGTATTTGCATCGGTGACGGTAAACGTAATGATGTGCAGGTCCAAATGCGTGAACAGAATATCATCACCATGATTTACTATCCTCTGCCTTTACATTTGCAGTCCGTCTACGCGCACTTAGGACATCACAAAGGCGATTTTCCTGTGACTGAAGATATTTGCGATCGCGTTTTGTCTCTGCCCATGTTCCCTGAACTGAGCATCGAGCAGCAAGAGCGAGTCGTCAGCACTTTGAAAGATATTCTTAAATAAAGCAAAGGCAACGTAAAACGTTGCCTTTGCTTATAATAATCATATCTGCATTAGGGAATAGTCATGGGAATTATTGATTCGATGTTTGCGAAATGGAAGAATCCTAAACAGGGGACACAACAGGGGATAACTCCAGATATACAAACCATCGAAGTTTCTAGCTCACCTCAGCCGCCATCGGCTCCGCAACCAGCTTCTGCAATGCAGCGATATCAAGAACTAGAAAAGGAATTGACGCGATCGCCACAGGTGCTATCCAATCAACCAGTTCATCAACCAGTTCATCAATCAGTTCATCAACCAGTTCATCAACCAAAAAAATCAGGTGGGTTTAAGAAATTTGGTAAAAGACTAATTTGGATCGGTATTTTGGTGGGAATTCCCGTCGGAATTATTTATGTGGTCAATCTGCCTTATCCCGTAATTCGGCAACCCGTGGCGAAGGCGGCTCCGCTATTGCTATTGCCAAGTAATATGGCGATCGATGCAAATTTTAAACAAGGGCAATCTAGCGTTGAAGAAGCGCGTCAGTTAATTGAAGCGCCCACCAGTGCCGCCGATCTTGATCGTGGTGAACTCAAGCTGCAAACAGGAAAAACTGCTTTAGATGCAATTCCTGCTTGGTATATTGCAGATTGGGCAGACTATTCGCGCGGATATTATGGTTGGGGCTATGATTGGCGATTTACGCCTGCGGGATTACAAGCGGCACGGATTAAGGCGGGTCAGCTAGAAGCAAAAGTATTTCAAGAAAAAAATGCTCAGATTACGCTGACGGATGCCGAAAAAGACATCACGATGGCAAAAACTGTATTTCAACAGGCAGCACAACCCATTGATAAGAAAATGGCAGTGCAGAACTGGCAAGGCGCGATTGATCGCTTAGCCCAGATTTCACCGCAAACAATGGCAGGGCGGAGAGCGCAGCAATTGGTCATTACTTCCACTAGGGATTTAAAAGAAGTGGGAGGGCTTGCCGCAGGTAATGAAAAATCCCTGTCATTAATTAGTGCTGCTGAAGGATTTGCCAAAAAAGCTGCTGAATCTGGTCGCAATCCTCCACATCCCAGCGCTCGCTGGAGTGAAACTGCGAAAATGTGGCAAGAGGCAATTAGATTGTTAGAAACTATTCCTGCCAGTGATGTGCAGGGTTATGCTGAAGCCCAAAGACAGTTAGCAGAATATCGGGCTAGTCTCGCGGAAGTGAAGGTGCGTTTACAAAATGAACAGGAGGCAGTACAAGCTTTAGATCGAGCAAATCAAAATCTGGCGAATTTATGGGCAAGTTTACCGAAGGATGGCAAGGATTTAAATCGTAATCGGGCGATCGGCAACTTTTCGGCGGTTAACAATGAGTTAGAAAAAATCAAAAATGGAACTACAGTCTATTTGCAAGCGAAAAAAGTACAAATCGAAGTTCAGAACCAGTTGAAGTTATTGCAACAGGCTCAATAATTTATTTCTAAACTTTATTTCTAAACTAGACTACTCGCAGCTTTATCCATCTGAGTCTTATGAAATTAACGATCAAACTATGACCAAATTTGGCTTTCTGTCAGACACCCAAAAGGCTTGGCATCATCTGGATGCTGAGCAGGTATTGTCATCCTTGGAGTCTTCCATAGAAGGTCTTTCCTATGTAAATGCAAGACAAAGATTGCGACATTTTGGAGCGAACAAACTACCGCGATCGCGTCCTATTAGCAAAATTCTATTACAACCTCTGCTCGATCCTTTGACCTATCTATTATTAGGCGCATCTATCTATTTACAATGGAATGGTGCGGAAGGATGGGCTTTGATTTTGGTTGGTGTTTTGCATGGTTCGATTGGTGTCGGCATATCAATATGGTCATTAAAGATAAGAGAAAATATTAGTCGCGATCGCCCTCAACGCCGTCAACATGAAGATTCTAATTCCGTCATGGTATTACGCGATCATGAAGAG
The DNA here is from genome assembly GCA_002325645.1 of Pseudanabaena sp. UBA1465. Lineage (GTDB taxonomy): Bacteria > Cyanobacteriota > Cyanobacteriia > Pseudanabaenales > Pseudanabaenaceae > Pseudanabaena. Next base: position 17,899 of record DCSN01000175.1, on the reverse strand, counting down.
ATGGAATTGCCATTACGCGATTTGGTGCTAGGGGATATCTTGATTTTAAGGGAAGGCGATCGCCCGAATGTAGATGTGCGGTTGCTGGAAGTATCAGCAGATTTATTGGTAAATCAAACTAATTTGGGAGGTGAAGCAATTTGTACTAAGCAAGTCCTTACCTTTGAAGAAAATACGCCTCCCCTTGAACAGGGCAATATGATTTATGCAGGAACGGAAATCTCTTCGGGTACTGCCAAGGGTGTTGTGATTGCGACGGGGCGCTTTACCTATTCCCAAATCTCCCTCCTCAAAGATCGCTCCTTTTCCGCAATTCATCTGGAACTGCGCCAACTGCGTCAGGTCTGGCTATGCTTGCTAGTACTAGTGACAACGATAGCAGTGGGGTTTGCTTGGCAGAGGGGAATTATCATCAATGCAATGACTGCCGCCGCGCTCATCGTCAGTACCTATCCCCAAAATTTATTACGCATAGCGACGCAGGTACAGCTATTAGGGATGCGCGATCTTGCCAAGCAACGTATTTGGGCAAGATTTCCCTCGATATTAGATGCCCTCGCAAGGGTGACTACGATTGTGCCAATTCTAGAATCCGATGTTGTCTTGAGTTTCGATAATTTACGTCCAGCAGGTATTGATTGGCGCGGCTTGATCAGAACTTCTGAAGCAGATGCACAGGCTTTTGGGGCAGTGATGGGTCTTGAAACCCATAGTTATTTTGATGCCCCACAGGAAAGAATTCGGCAATGGCAAGGCGATCGCCAAAAGTCGATGGATGCAGTGGCGGTAATTGGGAATGATATTGAGGATATTCCTTTATTGCGATTAGCGGATGTTGGGATCTGCGATCGCACCTGCCGTAAGGAATTACAAGATAGTTCGGGGCTGATTTTGCCCAAAGCTGAGTTCCATTATTTGCCCATCGCCATTCTCGAAGGTCGGGCGATTTTCGATCGCTTACAACGCACAGCGCTGATTACTGCTTCTAGCGCCTTTACCCTCGCGATTTTGACCTTAATGGATACCGCCGCAGGTTTCTCAATCCCACCATTGCAATTAATTTGGGTCGGCGCGATCGTGACACCAATTGTCGCCTTCCCCTTAGTCCTTGAACCCACCCATGAGAGTCTGTTATCTCATCCTCCGCGTCGATTTCAAACGATTTTGCGCCCTAGCAATTACCTACGGATTTTGTTAGCAGTAACTGCCACAATCACCGCCATTTCGATCGTCTTTTGGTTGAAATATCAAGGACAAGCCGCCATGTTTTCCCAAGCGCGATCGATGGCTTTTATCACCCTTGCTTTTAGTCAAGTTTTCCATGCCTGCGCGATCGCCCGTCACGGCGTGTTAAGTAACTTACCCCTAATATTAGGGATTTCTTTAATCACAGTTAGTCAGATTGTTTTTGTCCAAGTTCCTTGGTTCAGCGAAATCATGGCAACCGTTCCTTTAACTGGCATTGAATGGGCGATCGCGATTCTCAGTGCCACTGCGGTATTTTGGGTGCAGGAAATCATCAAAACCCATTAAAGAGAAAGGCGACGCATCGCGCCGCCTTTCTCTTTAAATTAATGATAACAAGCAGCGCTTCGCGTCGCCTTTCTCTTTAAATTAATGATAACAAGCGGCGCTTCGCGTCGCCTATTATCTAAATGGTTTTCTTCAGGGATTGAATAGCTTTAATGGCATTTTGATACCATTTTGTATCGCCTTGCGCTTGATAAAGTTGGGCAGCTTGCTCAAGATCTGTTAATGCACCCTCTTTATCTCCTAAATTCGCCCTTGTATTGCCACGATTGTAATAGGCTGAAGCATAGTCAGATTTGAGATTGATCGCTTCCGTATAATCATCGATCGCGCCCTGTTTATCGCCCAAATCGTACCTCGCGTTCGCCCGATTATTGTAGTCAATATACAAGGCATCCGAACCAATCTTAATGGCTGCGGTATAGTCAGCGATCGCGCCTTGTTTGTCGCCTAAGTTCCGCTTTGCTAGCCCCCGATTACCATAGGCATAACTATAGTCGGGCTTGAGACGAATAGCGGCGGTATAGTCCGCGATCGCCCCTTGATAATTTTTAGAATAGTACTTCGCGATTCCACGATTGTAGTAAACATCGGCTTCAGGCTCAAGACGAAGAGATTCGGTATAGTCCGCGATCGCGCCTGACAAATCCCCTAATTTATATTTAACCAATCCCCGACTGCTATAAGCGGGGGCGTAGTTAGGCTTGAGGCGAATAGCGGCGGTATAGTCAGCGATCGCGCCTTTATAATCTCCGTTACTTTGTTTTATAAAGGCGCGTCTCAGATATTCTTGAGCCTGCTTAGGAGAGATTTGTGGTGATGATTGGGCGATCGTCTCAGCATCACTAGATATAGGTTTCTGACCCAGAGAAATCGCCAATACCAAAGGTAGTAGAATAAGGAATCGCCAAGCCATCAACTTAACCTCTCAATATCATGCTAATTGCAGAATTTTAACATAGATATTTTTAAGTAAAACCCCAATTTTTGTGATGCCCGATTAGCGGGCATCACAAAAATTG
>DCSN01000175.1:6739-15213 GCA_002325645.1 Pseudanabaena sp. UBA1465 | reverse complement strand
TTACGCCAGTCAGAGTCAACTGCATTGGCGATCGCAGGTTTAGCGGGATGTGTTGAAGCAACAGCGACAAATTTACGATCAGAGGGATCGAATTTTGCGAGATCAGGCGATCGCGGAAATTCAGAAAAATCATTTTCAGCAATTTGCGTAATGGCAACTTTTTCGCAACGATTGGGATTTGTATGATTTAGCAGCACCCATTTAAGAAATTTATCTCCAGCATTCGGTTGTCCACTTTGAGAATTTTTGTGCATATACTCTTTGATAATTAGCCATTGATTATCAATTACTAAAACTCCTGCGTTCATAAGATTTTGAAGATGTTTTTCACAGGAAAGTTCGCAGGTTTCTGAAGCTTGAGGTGCTTTTTTACTGGCGACAAGCAAGACATTTGTATCGACAATTTGATACATTCTCACGCTCCGACATTCATCTGGCGTTTGATTGTTGCTTCGGTCATAGCAACAAGATCGCCCATTTCGTCGCCAAAAAATCCTTCAGGATAGTTACAAATATTGCCATAGTCATCAATATCAAGAGTAACTAATTCTGAATCTCCTTGATCGTTCATTTTGCAAAAATACATTGCAGCATCATCATTAGTAAATCCATCCTTTTCTTCAGCCATGCGCCGTTGTAATCTTCTTAATAAATGTTCGCTATGACTTTCGATGATAATTTGGATATTACGAGTTTTGATCACCTCAATAAATATATCAGCGAGTCCTGCTTGGACTGAGGGATGTAGATGTATTTCGGGTTGTTCAAATATAAGGGTTGCGCCTTTGGGTGCGTAGTAACATAAAACTAATATTGGTAATACTTGCGAGACTCCAAACCCAACATCAGTAATTAATACTTCTGCTGAGTTAGGTGACTTTTGTACCAATATTTCATAATCTCTCCGATTCTCAGCGATCGATTTTACTCTGAAGCTATGGATTAATCCCAGTTCTTTGAGTGCTTTCGCTACTGAAACTTCAACTTTATGATCTGTTTTACGCGAAGCAAGAAGTGCTGCAACAGCCAATTCTCCACGATCACCAACATTTTGAGGACGTTCACCAGACCAGAGATAAGTTCTTTTAGGATATTCTCTTAAAGGGGCAAGATAATAAGTGTTTTGAAAAAGATCTTCATACGCTAATGTCAATCCAGAAAACTCTCTGCTATCTAATCCATAGTTTTTAAAGCTTTTTTTAGAGAGACTGGGAAAGTTTCTTAACTCTTGTTGAGTAAATCCATCTATAAGCAACCGATAAGAAATCGAATTTTGTTTTGTGTTATTTTGCTGTTGTATGCCAAAAGCAATATTTCGACCATCTTTATTTTTGAAAGAATATTTAAAAAAATTTATATCAATTTGATCTCTATCAATATCTATTTCGGAGTCAAATCCAATAGATGAATTATGTTTTTTTAATGTCAATGCATAAACTTTTAAGTGTGTAGGATCATCATTTGCATCTTGATGTACATCAGCAATCACTCCAACACTAGACTGAGAAATTAGTTTTGGTGTCCACTCAAAAGAGAACTTTATCTTTTCTGGCAGTTTATGTCTGTGGCTAATATCGTAAGTAGTACCTAAATCAACATAACTATATTGATCGCCGCCTAGATGCAAAATACGGTTGCGATCGCTTGACTCTACAGTTTGTTTAAGCATTAACAAAAACTGTAAAATTGCTGTTTTTCCAGAACTATTCGTACCAAAAAAGCCCGTTAAAGGAGCCATCCGAAACTCGCCCGTATCTGCCCATGACTTAAAATTCTGAATGCGTAATTGAGTAAACATTTTTCAACAGGTAGTTAAGTTTTTATCTAAAGGGCATCGAATAGAGCAAGCCTCCTTGCTTCCAAGTGCGATTTAAACCGCGTGGGATATCTAGGGGAGTCAGGTTTCGGCTATAGATATCACTATAATTACCCACTTGCTTGAGGATTTGGGTTGTCCAGTCTGGCGCAAGCCCTAGCTCAATGCCTAGGGAGTCCGATGTACCGAGAAATCTGGATACTTCAGGATTTTTAGTATCTTTAAAAATTGTGTAATTATCCATGCCAATTCCCAATTCTTCTGCATAAAAAGTGGCATAAACTACCCAAGTCACCACATCCCGCCAGCGCTTATCATTCCCAATCAAAGCAGGACTCAGTGGCTCCTTAGAGAGGCTAATATCAAGGATTTTGTGATCGGCAGGACGAGGTAATTTACTTCTCCAAGCTGCAAGTTGTGATTTTTCAGAAGAGAGCGCTTCGCAATCTCCTTTCGAGTAGGTATTTAAAACACTATCGAGATCAGGGAGAACCGTTATCTCAATCTCAGCATTCGCTTCCTTAATCGCAGCTTCGAGCGTTGTGGCACTGATTCCTGTTTCCACACAGATTTTTTTGCCCGTTAACTCTTTAAAAGAAAGTGTTGATTCTTCACTAGATTTTGCTGCTGATTTATCTGAATTAACATCCTTGGAGCTATCTTTTGATTCAGGTTTACTAGTTTTTTCAGGTTCAGGAGACTTCGTAGGACTTGGTGATGGCACAGGGGATGCCGTAGAAGTTGCCGAACTTGGACTGGGGGATGCGCTAGGAGAAGTTTTTGCCCCAATTCGCACCATGACACCTTGCCCATCAAAAAAAGTCGTGGGCGCAAAGGAAATATTGGGAGTGACATCACGGGTCAAAGTGCGCGTAGTGTTTCGCATTAACAGATCAACCTCACCACTTTGCAAGGAGGTGAATCGATCTTTGGTAAGCAAAGGTTTAAAATCGACGGCTTTAGCATCTCCCAAGACAGCCGCCGCGATCGCTTTGCAATAATCGACATCTAGGCCACTCCAGCCCCCTTTTTCATCTACATAACTAAATCCTAGTAATTTACCATTGACCCCACAGATTAGTTTTCCACGGGATTTTACCCTTTCTAAAATCCCCTCTGGTTCTTTGGCGATCGCTACTGTCGTTGGTTTTGCCGTAGTGGTGGCGGCGGTGGGACTAGGGGTTGATTTGTCCTGACATCCTGACAGCAAGGCGATCGTTAGGCTCGCAAAAAAGCACCATTGGCGAAGGGGGATTTTTTTAGAAATCTTGACCGAATAACTTTTTGTGGGGTGTATAGGCAAATCTTTAGGGATGAAGCTCATGTATTTAGCGATAAATCTAAAATCTATTGGAAGCTGAAATTATTTATTAACTTACTAATGATGTTACAACGATTTGGACATCGTTAACTAATGATGTGAAATCCTTCTCATAAAAACCCAAAAAATAGAAGAATGGATAGAATTTGCCATTCACTACCAGAAACTTCCACTATTTTTTGGGAAAAGCAGCTATATTGATTTGTGTAGATTACGGCATCGCTACGGCGGCGATTTTAGTGAAACAAGTGATTCAGGTCGATCAGTCGATCAGGCATCTGGAAGATTTATATTCCTTTAATGAGCGATCGCTAAATATTTTAGCTAGAGCGATTGATTTATCGAGGGGATGTTTTTCACTGATTATTGTCAATTGTAACTATCGTAATCTTCAACGAAAAGCCCTAGCCACCTTTAACGCAAACACAGATTTGCTAAGCCGTGAACTCTGGTGGCGTGAATCCCATGAGACTTTATATGGGAAGCTACAAAATCTCTGGCGAGAAGGGGAATTTGAACATATTCCCGCGCTGATGTGTTTGGGTTTAGAACAGTCTAGAGCCAGCAAATCAGATCTATCTAATTTATTTCTTGAGGCTAATCTATTTCGCGATCGCCTCAAGAAAAATCTTAAGTTCCCATTGGTTCTATGGCTTGACGACCTGCATCTCCAACAACTTTTAGTAACGGCTCCTGAACTAGCTAATTTAGCAGCACCTCCAATCAAATTAGAACCTTCGACCGTTGAATTAGAACGTGAAGTCCAACAACAAGTCGAGCGATTATTAGAGATAACTCAAAATCCCCAGATTCCTCTATTTTGGCAAGACACAAAGATTGATGACGATCGCGAAGCATATTCCTATAATGAGTTAGAAATCGCAAGACGTGAACTACATATCGCGTATCAAAATCATGATCGGCAGCCTTGCCTAGAAATGAAAGCGAAATTAGATTTTGTGTTAGGGCGATTATTATGGCGATCGCCTGAAGCGTTGCATAATCACCTATACGAAGAATCACAGGGCGCAGTGCATAGCGTCTCCCAAATCTACTATCAATGCAGTCTTGCCTATTGGCAAAAGGAAAATAGACCGATTGAAAGCGGCATCGTTTTATTCTATTTAGGCAACCTATGGTGGCATCATTCCTTTGTAAATGGGCGACAGGCTCATGAGTCTTGGCTCAAAGCAAAGGATTTTTTTCAAGAGGCGATTGCGGCTTTTCAACTGGCGGAACGGAGGGATTTAATCGCTAAATATAGCCGTTCCTATAGTGGAGTTCTAGAACAACTCAAGGAATGGCAAGAATTAGAAACATGGATTACATCATTGATGCCCTTGCATCAACAGATGCCCCTCGAACTCGCCCAAGATTATGGCTATCTTGCCAAAATCGCTGTCGAAAAAAGAGAATGGGCTAAGGTCAAAGATTATGCCTACTCTGCTATTTCCACCCTCGATCAAGTTCCTACTTTTGAGGATAAGCATCTCAATCACCATTGGCAGCGTTTGCGCCAGATTCAGTTAGGGCAGTATCAACTATTGCTTACTCAGAGTCGCCTGCAATTAGGGGAACTAGATATAGCCGCGGCTTTGATGGAAGCAATGATCGCCCAGTTTAATCTCAATGATGAACCAAAACTCTATATCCGATTTCTTGATACTTTCCATGACATTGCCTTTAGCCAAGGGCGCTATCTAGAAGCCTTTCAAGCTAGACAGCATCAGCGATCGCTAGAGCAGAAATATGGTCTAAGAGCCTTCATTGGTGCAGGAGTTCTGCAACCCAAGCAATTTTCTTCAAATCCAAATATTGCAGTTTTAGATGCGAGTGAATTTGAGATTAATGCCAGTGAAATTGTCGCATCGGGTCGTCAGCAAGATGTCGATCGCTTAGTTGAGCGCATCATCGCCGTTGATCATCAACTGACGGTTATTCATGGAGAGTCGGGAGTTGGCAAAAGTTCGCTAATTAGAGCAGGTTTGATTCCTGCTCTAATACAGCGATCGCTGACAGGACAAGAATTGATTCCCATTAAACTGCGAATCTATACCGATTGGGCTAACGCAATTGCTTTTTCCCTTTATATCATCCACGATCTTAACGATGAACTTTATCCTCTAATCGATAATGGGATTCAGTTAGATAATGGTTTCGAGGCAAGCTTTGTCTCTCGCAATAGATACCGTGAGCGCCGTCAAAATGGCGATCGCGATACTGCAAACTTGCTCAACAAAATCAAGCAAATAGCAGCTAGTGGTACACAGATTGTAATTATTCTCGATCAATTTGAAGAATTCTTCTTTACCTACCCTCAACCTCAAGAACGGCAGATTTTTATTAAATTTTGGCAAAATTGCCTAAAGATTCCATCGCTCAAATTTGTGATTTCTATCCGTGAAGATTACCTCTATCTACTACTAGAGCTAGAATCTGTCGATACAGAAATTGATATCCTCAGTCGTGACTTTCGCTATGCGCTAGGCAATCTCTCAACTTCTGATACCAAGTCCTTAATTGAAAACCTAACCGATCAAGCTAACCTTACCCTTGAGCCAAGTTTAATTGAAGAGTTGGTTAAAGACTTGGCAAGTGATCAAGGCACTGTCCGCCCGATTGAACTACAAGTAGTCGGCTCCCAACTCCAAGACCATAACATCACCACCCTTGAGTCCTATCGGCTTGCAGGTGGCAAACAAAGACTTGTGGAGAAATTTGTTGAGGAAGTAATTCAAGCCTGTGGTAAAGCTTCTTTTATCGCTCAACAGGTTTTGATTTTGCTAACCAATGAGCAGAGCAAGCGTCCATTACTTACCTATAACGAATTACGCAATGGAATTTTAACTTACTCCAGTGATACAAGGGATTTAGATTTAGTTCTCGAAATTCTAATTGGTTCAGGGTTAATCTTCCAAATCTCTGACATTGACAGCAACCGTTACCAGCTTATCCACGATTATCTCGTTCCATTCATTCGAGCTAATCAAGAATCAGGTTTGCAAGCAGAATTACTTAAGGTTCGTTCTTCTGCCCAACGTAGCCAAACTAATCTCAATCGTCTGATCAAGATCGCCTTAGCTGGTACTGTGGTGGGGTTATTTATCATGGCAGGCTTAGCTTTTCAAGCCGATCGCCAACGCCAACTTGCTGAATTTGGTGAAATCGAAGCCTTGGTATCTTCCGCAAAATCTAGTTTCCTCCTCAATAATCAACTAGAAGCGCTCACAACCGTTGTTAAATCTGCCAAAAAGCTCAATTCTACCAATGCAGGAATTGATAAGACTAGAATTACGAAATTAAATCTGGAAGCCCTCCAAATGATTGTCTATAGTATGCGGGAGCGCTATCGATTTAATCCTCAAAAAATGGATGCTCCCTTCTATGCTGCCAAATTTAGCCACAATGGCAATATTATGGCGTTTGGCAGTTATGACGGAAGTGTATATCTAGTTCAAAGTGACGGGAAGCCAATTTCAAATCTGATCGGATTTAAGGCGATCGAGATTCGTGGTTTAAGTTTTAGTCCTGACGACAAACAAATTGCTTCGACGGGGCAAGGCAAAAGTGTCCGCATCTGGGATATTAAAACTGGTAAATTAGTGAGTAAGTTCTATGCCCATCAAGATGATATTTTTAGAGTCCATTTCCATCCTCAAGGCAAAATGCTGCTAACAGCCAGTAAAGATGGTACGGCGAAACTGTGGGATCGCGATCGCGCCATAGAACTTGTGACGATTAATCCCCAGCCCATGGAGAATCCTGCAAACACTTCCAAAGGTCGAGGTTCCGATGCAATTCAAGATGCTAGTTTTAGTCCTGATGGCAAGTTCATTGTAACCATGAAAAGTAACACTATTGCGCTCTGGGACTTGCAGGGCAACTTACTAACCAGCGCGATCGCCCATAGCAAAAAAGTGAATAGTTTTAGTTTTGCCCCTAATGGCAAGCAATTAGTCACATCGGGCGATGATGAAACTGTCAAACTCTGGCAAATTGTCGCAGCAAATCCTGAGAACAGCTTACCGAATTCTGTAAGTTATCAATTTCAATTAGTCCGCACTTTCAAAACTAATGCAACGGATATTTTGAGTGTCAAATTTAGTAATGATGGTAAGCAAATTGCCCTCGGTTCTCAAGATAATTCCATCCAAATCATTAGTATTGATGGCATTCTCGAAATGAAATTAGGTGGACATACAAATGCCATCTTTGATGTTAACTTTAGTCCTGATGGTCGATACCTTCTATCCGCCAGCAAAGATCGCACTGTACGCCTTTGGGATCTTAGAGCTACATTGTTAGACACTCTCTATGGACATACTGATAATATCTGGTCAGTGAGCTTCAGCCCCGATGGCAAAATATTTGCTTCAGGAAGTGTTGATAAAAGCGTTCGTCTTTGGAACGCTGATGGCAGCTTACGGACAGAACTTAAGGGACATGAAGATACTGTCTATGGTGTTAGCTTTAGCGCCGATGGCAAGAAGTTGATCACGGCAAGTAATGATAAAACCGTAAGAATTTGGGGTGTTGACACAGGGAAAACGCTAAATGTACTTAATATTCATGGTTCTGGGCTGATTTATGCCACTTTTAGCCCCGATCAAAAGATATTAGCAACCCTCGGAATCGATAATAAAATTAAACTATGGCGATGGGATAACACCGATCAGCCGCAATTATTGCAGGTGCTAGATGGTCATACTCAAACCGTTTGGGCGATCGCCTTCAGCCCCGATAGTAAATCTCTCGCTTCCACTAGTAATGATCAAACTGTCAAAGTTTGGAATGTGGGCAATGGAAAAAATGTACGCACAATGGAAGCCCATATTAATGGTGGTCTTGCGGTTGCCTATCGCCCTGATGGTAAACAAATCGCTTCTGCGGGTAAAGATGGCAAATTGAAATTATGGAATGCCCAAACAGGAACATTAGAAAAAGTGATTAACGTGAATACAGAATCTTGGATTTATGGCATCAACTTTAGTCCAGATGGCAAAGCGATCGCAACGGCAAATGCTGATAAAACGATTAAAATTATCGATCTCGATAGTGGCGAACTGCTCAAAAATCTAACGGGACATACAGCCGAAGTAAATACGATAAGTTATAGCCCCAATGGAAAATATATTATTTCGGGAAGTCGGGATAATACCCTGAAGTTGTGGGATGCGGAGACATTAACATTTAATCAACTCGTTGATAGAGGTTGTAGCTTGCTAGAAAACTATCTCGAATACACACCAACATTACCTCCCGACCAAAAACAACTTTGCAAATAACTACTTGCGCTTTGCGCTGAAATTAGCACCAATACTTTGATTACAAATTGGC
>DCSN01000175.1:0-6699 GCA_002325645.1 Pseudanabaena sp. UBA1465 | reverse complement strand
GCCAATTTGTAATCAAAGTATTGAAGGTCTTACTATATGATGGAATGCCATAGATCTTAGGAAAAAGTAATGCAAGACCAAGAAACAAACTGGCAATCCTTAATCCTAATCGCCATATTAGGAATTATTGCAGTCATCAGTTTTAACGCATTTGTGATTATTAACCCTGGTGAAGCAGGAGTATTGAGTATATTAGGGAAAGCCAAGGATGGAGTATTGCTAGAAGGCGTTCACTTTAAGCCTCCCGTTATTTCCCAAGTCGATGTCTATGATTTGACCGTACAGAAATTTGAAGTACCTGCCCAAAGTTCTACCAAGGACTTACAACAACTTACAGCTAGTTTTGCAATTAACTTTCGCCTTGATCCCATTGAAGTCGTGACGATCCGCCGTACTCAAGGCACTTTGCAAAATATCGTTTCCAAAATTATTGCTCCCCAAACCCAAGAGTCTTTCAAGGTTGCTGCCGCCAGACGCACGGTCGAGGAAGCAATTACCAAGCGTGACGAGCTAAAGCTAGACTTTGATGAGGCTCTTAGTCAGCGTTTGAGCAAATATGGCATCATTGTTCTAGATACCAGTGTTGTAGATTTAAATTTCTCTACGGAATTTTCTAAGGCGGTCGAAGAAAAACAAATTGCCGAACAACGCGCTCAAAGGGCTGTATATATTGCTAGAGAGGCTGAGCAGGAAGCTGAGGCAACCATTAACCGCGCTAAGGGGCAAGCTGAAGCGCAACGCCTATTGCGGGAAACCTTAACCTCTGAGCTTTTACAAAAACAGGCGATCGAAAAATGGGATGGCAAGTTTCCTCAAGTATTGGGCGGAAATGGTGCGGTTCCTTTTCTTAATTTAGATGTTACAAAATCCCAAAAATAATATCTCCATACAGCAAAACCCCAAATAAATAAAGGCGGCACGATGTGCCGCCTTTATTTATTTGGGATTTATATTAACCACAAAGCTTGCATTGCTATAGCGATCGCCGCCAATCTGAATATATCAACACTTAAATTTCAGTATTAGAGCTAATCAGTCTCAAAATGCCCTGTATACAAGCATTGATCGGAAACTCATTTTTTGTAAAGCTTTTTAGCAGAATTGCCATATACTAGATAGGCTGTCAAGTTTTCAACAGTAATAAGGAAGGAGCTATGTCCCGTTATAGAGGTCCGCGCCTCAGAATCGTCAGAAGACTCGGAGAGCTTCCCGGTCTAAGTCGCAAACAACCGAAGCACGCATATCCACCTGGACAACATGGTCAAGATCGCAAAAAGCGCTCTGAGTATGCTGTGCGTCTCGAAGAAAAACAAAAATTACGTTTTAACTATGGTCTGACCGAAACTCAACTACTACGCTATGTGCGTCGAGCTAGAAGAGTTAAGGGTTCAACAGGGCTTGTATTGTTGCAATTGCTAGAAATGCGTTTAGACAATACCGTTTTTCGTTTAGGTTTAGCACCAACGATTCCTGCGGCACGCCAACTGGTAAATCATGGACATATCACTATTAATGGTAAGAGTGTCACCATTCCTAGCTACGGTGTTCGTCCTGGTGAAGTAATTAGCGTCAAAGACAACGAAAAATCGAAAAAGATCGTTGAGCGCAACCTCGAATTCCCAGGTCTGTCCAACATTCCTAGTCACTTGGAATTCGACAAGGCTAAGTTTACTGGCAAAGTCAATGGCGTTGTTGAACGCGAATGGGTTGCTCTGCAAGTGAACGAACTGCTGGTTATTGAGTACTACTCACGCCAAGCTTAAGGTTAAAGCAATCAGCTACGGGCTTTGTTGTATCTTTAGATAAATTGCTTGTAGCTGAAAGCCTTCCCATTGGGTACACTCTATTAGGTTCAACTTCACTGCGAATTATGCAGTTAAATATTTCGGCTCCAGAAATCCTCGATTTACAGGTTCCTAAAGACTTTGTTAGGGGTTGTCCCCGCAGTGTCCGTATGGATATTGATCATCTGCTTCTAGCGCTCGAGGCGCTGGATTTAGAAGCAGTTGAGGTCATGCTGGTCTTGATCGAACAATTAGGTTTACAAAAGACGATTCCTAGTCGTGTTGCTTTTTGGCGACTGCGTAACACTAATCCATTGCGCCGCAACTATCAGAGAGCTAGTCTTAGTTGGGATGAGTTAAAGGCTTTGGTAAAAATTGTCTGTACTCTGACTAGGCAGCTAGATACAGGTTTGCGCTTTTTGATTAGCACGCAGCAACAAATTAGTGAAGGCAAGATTGAGGCGCTAGGATTGCAACAAAATCAAGCCCATTTAGAAAATTATATCGATCGCTTTAAGTCTTTATATATTGGTCGGATGCGATCGCCTTCGCCCCTAGATAATGAAGAAATTCGCGAACTAGCCTTGCAACTTCTAACTCGACTCTTGCTATGTAGTGGGGTCGCAGGTGAATATCGTCTATGGAATAGTCTGTTTGATGGAGCGATCGCCTAATGATTCAGCGCAGCTATAGTTTGCCAAGTTGTACCTTACTGATTGATGGCATCAGTACCTCTGGGGATACCCTATCAATCCTGAGTGGGTTCAGTTGTCGCTTTAGTCATCAGCCTGAAGCGATCGAAGGTGGTCTCGATCTTCTAAAAGCATTAGTTAAAGTTGTTGGGGCCTACGCTCAAGCTTTAAAAAGCAATACTCCTTTGACAATCCCTGAGGGGCATGTACGTCTGGAGCCAGAGGGGAAATATCTTCATTTGCTCTCAATTAATGCTAACGAAGCTAATGCAAATACCACCAAAAAGATTGAAATTAAACTAAATACGGTTCAGCTTTTTGACTTGATGGAGAGTTTGGATCGTTTGTGCTGCGATGCGACAACCTTGCCAGATTTGCGTTTAGTGACCCAGATCTCTGATTATCGATCGCAGGCTCAGTTAAATAGTCAAGCCGTACCCGCGATCGCTGGGGTAATTAGTTTGGCGATCGCCGCCACGGTTCTGTACTTTGTCCCCACACCAAAGCCAGAAACAAAACCAGTGCAGCCTGTACCCACCCAAACTAAACCCTTGCCAAAGGTGTCAACACCACCCACACCCTCCGTTAGTCCTAGTGATAGTCCTGAGAGTTCACCAAGTCCTAACTCTAGCCCAAGTTCAAATTAGCAATAGGAAAATTCTGTTGACCTAACAATAATTAATTGAAATATATAGTTATGTTTGTTCAAAAATTTCAAGTCCAGAACTTTAAATCATTTCAAGACATAACTATATATTTTAATCAAGATGTCAATATATTGACAGGCAAAAATAATTCTGGCAAGACCACAATTCTTGAAGCTCTATCTCTATGGCATGAATGCTTTACTAAACTTATAACTCAAGCAATTAGAAATCAAAAAAAATATAACAAAGGAGATTGGATACTAGGATTTAGAGCAAATCGAAACTTTAGCTTTGAACAGTTGAATAGTATTAGTAGTCCAAATTTTGAAGATATTTTTTATGAATGTCAAATAAAAAATAAGATAAAGCTAGGTATAACATTCCAAAATACTGAGGGTCAAAATACTGAAGGTGAAATTCTTGAGATTAAGTTCAGTATTAGCGAATTAGTTCATAATTACAAAATTGAACTAGATAAATATACAAATTTTGATTTTGTAAAATTTAATTCATTTTTTAGATCATTGCCAAATCCATTTAGCATTTACTATGCTTCACCAATAGCAACTGTGGCTCTATCTGAGAAATATATAGATTTAACTGAAGTTGAACAGGCTTGTATGGATCATAAATCTAGTTCAGTTATTAGAAATAGACTATTGCAAATTTCTAAATTTCCTGCAACTTTTGATATGTTTCAAAGAGATTTAGCTTACATTTTATTTAACAATCAAAGTAAAATATCATTTGATATTACTTTTGATGATGGTCAAGATAGTCATATTATTGTCAAATATAAAATTCAATCAAACGAAAATCCTAAAGACATTTCATTATTAGGCAGTGGTACATTACAACTAATTGAAATACTAGTTAATTTTTATTTAGTAGATCTGCAAGGTAAAGAACTGCGATTGGTTATGCTCGATGAGCCTGATAGCTATATTCATCGAGATATTCAAAAGCGTTTAATCGAAATAATTAGTAGATTTGCGAGCAATACTCAAATTATTATTTCTACTCATAATGAATCTTTTATTCGTTCAGTTCCTGTTGAACAACTATTTCATTTAGATGGCAAATCTATTGGTGAATATCATCCCATAAATGAGACTGAAATTGAGAAATTACAGCCACGCTTTAAGGGGATTTATCCATCCTTAATTAATCCGATTATTCGCACAGTTGGTGAAATAACAGGACTAGATTTCATTAATGCTATAGAATGCGATCGCTTAATTTTTGTCGAAGGTGAAGATGATGCTCGATATCTAAATGTATTACTCAAACAGCAATTGGGACTTAGAAAGCGATATATGTTTTGGGTTTTAGGAGGGATTAGTGAAGTATTTGAAAATATACTCGCTTATAAAACTGTGTTTTCTGCGATTAAAAATGGTCATAATCTATGGCAAAAATCCTGTGTGGTGATTGATAAGGATTATCTAAACCATGATCATCAACAGGCAATTATTACTAAGTTTAAACAAAAATATCAACTAGACGTATTTAGCTGTGAGGCTTACACTTTTGAATCTACCATTTTTGAGAATTTAGAATTATTATCTTCTCTAATTAGTCAATGGCTAGAGATTAAAACTAATCATGAAATTGATAGAAACGACATATTGGTATCTCTTCAAATTGAATATGCTAAAGTTTATTTGTTATTACAAGTAAAATATACTGATAAATTTATTGAAGAAGAAGCTCAAAGGTATAGAGATATTAGAGAAAAAACAAATAGTTTATTTGGCAAACCATCGATTATTCCACAAAGTGATATTCAGTTAACTAATTTAGTCAGAAAGAATTTACAAAATACCTTGGAAACAGGTAATTATTATTGGTTAATGCGTAAAGATGAAGTTGAATCGGTCATTAATGCAGTTACTCAACGATATGAAGTTAAGTTTGCCTGCGAGACTGATTTGATCGAAATCATTAAAGCTGTGACAAAAGCTACTTGGATGAATCAATGGAATTTCTTGAATAGACTTTGATATTAATGCGTAAATTAGATTAATCTAGACTTGCCAAGTTAATAAAGTAAGTAGTCAGTTAATAGCCCAACAACAGCCCATAAGTAAGAGAACCTATGACTAGAACCGAACGCGACTCTATGGGGGAAATGTCCCTGCCCGATGATGTTTACTATGGTATCCAAACCGTTAGGGCGATCGATAATTTTAAAATTAGTGGACTCAAGCCCCTCCCCACCTTTGTGGATGCTTGCTTGCTGATCAAAAAAGCAACTGCATTAGTTAATGCCGAACTTGGTTGTATTCCTGTCGGGATGGGCATGGCGATCGCGGCGGCGGCGGATGAGATTTTAGATGGGGCTTTGCGCGATCAATTTGTGGTGGATGTGTACCAAGCGGGGGCTGGGACATCGCATCACATGAATATTAATGAAGTATTAGCCAATCGCGCCCTTGAAATTTTGGATGATGTGAAAGGCAATTATCAGAATGTGAATCCTAATGATCACGTTAATTATGGTCAATCCACCAATGATGTGATCCCCACAGCGATTCGGATTGGCGCATTATTAGCTTTAGATCATGTGCTGTTTCCTGCCTTGGCAAACCTCAATGAGCAGTTACGGATTAAGGCGATCGCCTTTGCAGGAATCGTTAAATCTGGACGCACCCATTTACAAGATGCTGTTCCCGTCAGACTTGGCGATGAATTTCAAGCCTACGCCCAAATTATTAGCGATCATGTTAGACGGATTCACCAAGCGGCTAATGATCTCAAAACCCTAGGGCTAGGTGGTAGTGCTTCAGGGACAGGGTTAAATACCCATCCCCAATATTGCGATCGCGTTGCCGAAAAACTGACCGAAATTACAGGCTTTGAGCTAAAGCCCGCCCCTAACTTGATGGCTGCGATGCAAAGTATGGCTCCCTTTGTAAATGTATCAGGGGCGATCCGTAACCTTGCCCAAGATACCTGCAAAATTGCTAACGATTTGCGCTTGATGGATTCAGGACCTAAAACAGGTTTGCGGGAAATTCAGTTGCCACCAGTTCAACCCGGTTCATCGATTATGCCCGGAAAATATAATCCTGTAATTGCCGAGATGACGAATATGGTTTGTTATCAGGTGATTGGCTATGACACCGCGATCGCCTTTGCTGCCCAAGCTGGTCAATTGGAATTAAATGTGATGATGCCTTTGATTGCCTACGATTTGATTCATAGTATTGAGATTTTAGGTAAGGCGATCGATACTCTCGCAACCAAGTGCATTAGAGGGATTACCGCAGTGGAAGATCGTTGTCTTGCCTATGCTGAAGGTAGTCTCTCTCTGGTTACAGCCTTGAATACTCATATCGGTTATCTCAATGCGGCGGATGTTGCCAAGGAATCCTTAGCCACAGGTAAATCTTTGCGTCAGGTCGTTCTCGATAAAGGTTTGATGACCGAAGAGAAGTTAGCCGAAGTTCTCAATCTTGAACAAATGAGTCGTCCGAACGAATAGCCCTCAGCCCCATCTCCCTTAATGGGAGTGGGGGAACAAGACTAATTTCTTGTTCCCCTCTCCCATTGGGAGCTACCGTGTACACACAA
>DCSN01000063.1 GCA_002325645.1 Pseudanabaena sp. UBA1465 | reverse complement strand
TTCAATAAATAAAGGCGGCGCTTTTGCGCCGCCTTTATTTATTGAAAAAGCTCTGCGTAGCAGAGCTTTTTCTGTTATTTGATTTTGTCCATAATCGAGAAGATTGGTAGATACATCCCGACGATAATCGAACCGACCATGCCGCCAAGGACAATGATCATTAATGGTTCCATTAAACTCGTTAGCGCTTTTACAGATTCCTCAACTTCATTCTCATAAAAGTCCGCCACCTTCATCAACATTTTGTCAATTTCCCCAGTTTCTTCACCAATGCTGACCATTTGCAGGGCCATCACAGGGAAGACTTGAGTTTTTTCCATAGCAGGGGCAATTTGACCACCTTCCCTAACGGCATTTCTAGCAGAGTCGATCGCATTAGAAATCACCAAATTACCTGCGGTTTCCGCCGTAATTTCTAGAGAACTCAAAATCGGTACACCTGCGCGGGATAGCGAACCAAAAGTCCGTGCAAATCTCGCCACCGCAGTCTTGACAACTAGATCGCCAAATAAAGGCAATTTCAAGAAAACGCCATCAAGATAGAGTTTGCCAGCAGGGGTTGCATACACGCGGTTATAAACAAAGGCAGTCCCAAAAAATAAAGCAGGAAGAATCAAGATCTTCTCACTCTTTAAAAAGTTACTGATATTTACCAAGATTTGGGTAAAAGCGGGTAACTCACCACCTAAACTCTTAAATACGCCGTCAAACACAGGAATGATGAAAATACACATCGCTAAGAAGATTAAAACCGCGATCGAAGAAACCACAATCGGGTAAGTCATCGCAGATTTGATCTGGTTAGTCAAACGTGCCGAATCTTCAAGTAAGGTGGCTAAACGAGCCAAAACGTCATCTAACACACCACCCGTTTCCCCAGCCTGAACCATCGCGCAATATAACTTGTCGAATACCTTAGGATGCTTCCGCAAAGCATCGGAAAAGTTAGTACCCTGCTGCACATCATCGAGAACTTCGGTGAGGGCGATTTTGAGTCGGGGATTGGCACATTGATCGCACATTACCCCCAATCCGCGCACCATCGATACACCCGCATTGACCAAGGTTGCTAATTGTCGTGAAAACAAAGCCAAATCCTTGACCGTTACCTTTTTCATGGTTAAGGCGGCAAAATCAAAGCCACCTTTTATCTCTTTGACATCTTGGACATAAAAGCCTTTTTGCTTCCAAACATCACGCGCTTCCTTGACGGACTCCGCCACCATGGTTTGCTGAACTGACTTGCCCTTAGAATCCTTTAAATTGGCTTGAAACTTTGCCATGATTGCACCTCTTTATAAAAAAATTACAGGTCGAAATAGCTCGAACATCAAAGGCTACCCACTAATCGATCTGGAGCGCACCATATCGGGCGATCTCAAGTCTCCCGTAGCCTTCCGCTTCATCACAGGCGCAGGGTTCGGTCCAACTACCCGCAATAACTCTTCAGGACGTGAAGTCTTCGACAGAGCTGCTTCAAAGGTAATGTCGCCATCCATATATAGCTTTGCTAAAACCGACTCAAGGGTTTGCATCGATTCTTTACCACCTGTTTGAATAAAGCCATACATTTGGGCCGTCTTGCCTTCACGGATCAGGTTAGAAATCGCGGGTGTTACTACCATAATTTCTTGAGCCATCACCCGCCCAAATTGTCCTGGTTGGGGATTATGGCGCTGGACAAGGGTTTGACTGAGTACCGCCACAAGGGAGTTAGAAAGCTGGACGCGAATTTGCCCTTGTTGCTCTGGTGGAAATACATCCACCATGCGATCGACGGTTTGGGATGCCGAACTAGTGTGTAATGTCCCAAATACTAGGTGTCCTGTTTCCGCCGCCGATACCGCAAGCTGAATTGTTTCCAAATCTCGCATTTCTCCGACGAGAATAACATCTGGATCTTCTCGCAATGCCGCTTTAAGCGCATTAGCAAAGGTTTTCGTATCTTCGCCAACCTGTCGTTGGTGAATTACGCTTTTAACGGATTCGTAAACAAACTCGATGGGATCTTCAACGGTGAGAATATGTTCGGCACGGGTTTTATTGATGGTTTGAATCATCGCCGCGAGGGTCGTGGTTTTCCCTGATCCCGTCGGACCTGTCACCAGTACTAGTCCACGCGGTTTTTCGCTAAGTTCGCGGACAATGGGCGGCAGGCTCAGATCGTCCATATCAGGGATTTTCGATGATAGCGCTCGTAAACAAGCCGCATAGGTTCCGCGATCTTTATAGACATTGACCCGAAATCTAGCCAATCCCTTTACCCCATAGGAGCAGTCTAGCTCCCAGTTTTGTTCAAGAGCTTTGCGCTGGTTGTTATTTAACATCGCAAAAATCAAGCGCTGAGTTTCTTCAGGACTCAAAGGATCGCGATCGGTGCGGGTGAGATGTCCATTGATGCGAATGTAGGGGGGGAGTCCTGCGGAAATATGAAGGTCTGAACCTTTGCGTTCGACCACTTCTTCCATCAAGTCTTCAATGATGTAATCCATTACCATAGCGAGCTATTCTCCTGATCAAGTCCTAATAAATTGGATGATTCCCTATATATAGCGTTTTTCAGTCTAGTGAAGTAAGAGTTTGTTTCCCTGCCTTCGGCGGGGAAACAAACCTATGTACCTCGCTTGCTTGAAAAGCGCTATAACACCTGAACTAAGCGCATAGAGATATAAACATTAAATTTCAATGGGCGGCGCAAAGCGTCGCCCATTGAAATTTAGAAAGTTCTAAGTGTGGTGCAGTACGGACATTCGATGGTTTCAGGGGTGAGCATCGCATCACAGTTGTCACATTCCAGTCCTTTGCCTCGTCGAGCGCGTTCCTCCGCTTCTCGACCCTTATCGGTATATACGACTCGCAGTACCTCATCTAAGGTGGTTGCGCCTTCTCTTACGAGTTGGAAAGCATAGGCCATCAGGGTTTTCATGCCTTCTTGCACAGCAATTTCTTTGATCACTTCAGTGGTTGCACCTTTATTGATCGCACTTTGCAGGCGTTCGGTCATTTTCATGATCTCATAGACCCCTGCTCGACCCTTGTAACCTGAGCCATTACATTTTGGACATACCCTTTGTCCAGGGAGCATGGCTTCACGGTTGACAATGTTAGCCCGATAGAAGGTTTTTTCGAGATCGGTACTCGGTAAGCCAAAGCGATCGAGCTCTTCTTGACTAGGATTATAGGGGATGCGGCAGTTATCGCAAACCCGACGTAGTAAGCGCTGAGCTAGTACCCCAATAATTGCCGTGCTTGCCATGAATGGTTCTACGCCCATTTCTTCTAGGCGGGCGATACAACTGGGTGCATCGTTGGTGTGCAATGTGGTGAGAACTAAGTGACCCGTTAGCGCGGCCTCGATCGCGGTTTTAGCGGTTTCTGCGTCACGGGTTTCACCCACAAGGATTACGTCAGGATCTTGGCGCAGGAAGGCGCGGAGAATACTGGCAAAGGTCATCCCTTTTTCGCGCAGTACTTGGCATTGGGTTAGACCAGGGAGGTTATATTCAACGGGATCTTCAGCCGTACTAATATTGATACCTGGATCGTTACATTCTGCGAGGGTTGAGTATAGGGTGGTGGTTTTACCTGAGCCTGTGGGCCCTGTAACTAGAATCAGACCGTAGGGACGTTGAGCAAAGCTTTGCATCAGCGCTAAACTTTCAGGATCGCTGATTAGTTTATTAAGACCAAGTTGGGTATTGGAGTTATCGAGAATCCGTAAAACTACTTTTTCCCCATTTTGGGTGGGGCAGGTATTAACGCGGAAGTCTACGCGCCGACCTTGGAAATTCCGCTTGAGCTTACCATCTTGAGGAACTCGTTTTTCGGCGATGTTGAGGTTAGAGATAATCTTAAATCGTGAAATTACAGCGTTGATAATATTCTTGGGTAGACGCTTATTTTCACTCAAAAAGAAGTATTCACGCAATACCCCATCCTTACGCAGACGGATACAGAGGTCTTTTTCCTGTGGCTCGACGTGAATATCCGAACAGCCTTCTTTGAGTGCTTTAACGAGGATTTTATCGACAAGGCTAATGATTGGGGCGGAATTTTCGCCGCCAACCATGAGTTCGTCACCTTCATCGGCAGCCGACATATCTTCACTGAAGACATCATCTTTGACCTGAAGATCTTCATCACTAATTGCTCCTTCGGCTTTAGAACTTTTGGTGACTTGGAATTGCACAATATTGTCAAAAACACGATGAAAATCCTCTCGGGAGATGACTCGCTTAATGACGGTAATATTTTTGAGGACGCGAGCGATCTCGTTTTGGACTTTATAACTATCGGGCGCGACTAGGGCAATGGTGATCGTCGTGTCAGTTTTGGCTAGGGGGAGTATTTCGCAATCCCGACAGGTGGCAATAGGGATGATATTGGAGTCGAGTAAGGCGCTGAGGGTGGGAATATCAAACTTATCAATTTCGACATCGGGATCGATCGGTTCGATGCCGTAAAGGACACGCAGCTCAAAGAGTTGTTGACGCTTGTAATAGCGGGTAATGTCTGGGGCGAGTTGCTGACCTAAGATTTGTTCTAGGACACTTAGAAATGGAACGTTTTGTTCTTGGCTATCTTTGACAGCGCGATCGAACTGGTCTGAGGTGGCGTGTCCTGCTTGAATTAGTTTGCTCTCAAAGGGGGTGCGACCTCCTCGTTTGGCAAGAGCTTTAGTTTTATTGCGGCTGACGGCGGTGTTTGGTGCTTGATCTGATGTATTCATAGCCCAAGAGTTCCTAAGATTTCATTACCCGAGTAATTAGTTTACGATCGCCTAGAATTTTAAATATTTATTGGGATATTTATTAGGATACTTCTCTAGATATTTATTTAATATTTATCTGTTGAGTATCGTAAAGAAATATTGCAATAAACTGCTCTATTTTGATTGATCGTAAAGCGATGTAAGCCGATCATAGCCGTTTACATAACTATAATGGGGCAAAAATAACATAACTATTTCCTAGTTTTTACAAAATGTCGATTTTCTGCATAAATGTCAACAATTAGGGGCGCAAAGCGCCCCTAATTGTTGACGTTTACGGATTCTTTTTCAGGGCTTGCCAAGGGATTTTGGGATTTTGGGCTAACATTTGCGCGATCGCGATCGCCCCTTTTTGATTTAAGTGACTAGGGTCAGAAAAAAGTTCCGCTTGCGTGGTCATAGATTGGGAAATATCAAGATAGGTGAAGCCTTCACGGAGCGCTAATTCTTCCATACGGCGATTAAATGTTGTTTCATAGCGGAGGCGAATCGCGTCGAGGTAGGTGTTATGTAAGGGCATATTCACCATCAAAAGCTCGATATTGTTGCGGCGACAGAAATCCACCACATTGGCAAAAGCGTCAAACTGGGAACCACTGGTCTCAAAATTGCGGTAGTCGAGATCGTAATCTCCAGGGACTTGAGGATATTTTTGGAAATAGGTATTGGGATCAAAGGTGACATCGAAGGCGACAAATCCCTTAGAGTCAAGGGCGGTGGCAGTACTGGGCATGGTGGCGGCAATCAAGGCTTCGCTATTGCTGAGCAGATGGGTATGGCGATCAAAGTTTTTGACCACCGCCGTCCTGACTTCTTGGCGTTTCGCTGAGGTGGCGAAAACTAGATCGAGGGCTTTGGCGATCGGATTTGGCGGTTGGGTTGCCATGTTTGGTGATGGAGCATCGGGCGTAATCCCATTATTTTTTGGGGTGTCCTGCAATTGCTTATAGCCTGTGGATGCGGTGATTTCATCGTAGGTAAGGTCGCTACGACTGCTATTAAAAGCCCTCAGCCCATCAGCCCAAATAATCATTTTAGGGAGTTGGGGTTGGGAAAGGATTTGGGTAAGTTGCAGATTGACCACCTTTGCGGTTGCCCCATCAATACCAAGATTAAAAACACTAGCTCCTTTGTAGCCTTTGGTGATTAATGCTTTTTCTAAAATATTTGGTTCTATGCCCCGCAAGGCTCTGGAACTGCCGAAAATTAAAACATCGGGCGATCGCCGCTTATTCGTAATTTGCCAATCGAGGAGGGCTAATTTTTCATTAAATAAAGCAATATTAAAATTAAGCGCAGGTTTATTGGTAATTCCCTTTTCAGGCGGATTTTCTTGCAGGTTAATTTTAGGATTGGCAATTACTAGCTTGGTTTGCTCTTGAGGTCGAGCGTAATGATTGAGAGCGCGATCGATCGCTACAGATGCGCCAATCCCGATCGCGAAACTGGTCACACAAATCGCTACTGAAGGGATTTGCGGCGAAGTTTGCCCGATTAATTGCCCAACTTGTTTACAGGTATGACCAGCATCGGTAATTAACTTCTGCCAAGGACTAAGCTCAAAATCCTCTGGACTGAGGATGGCGATCGCTTCCTGTTCCACTTTCTCAGGGGGGGCAGATATTTCAGTGTTGGGGCTCTGCACACCGATCGCTAACAGATCGATCTCAAAAGACCAATTCGGTTTTTTCTGACCAATGACGCGATTGGAAACTGTCACGGCTTGAAAGTATTCCGCAGATCTGACCGTTCGCAGGGTGTTTAACATGGGAATTACCATCTCCGCCTGTAAAATCGCGGTGCGCGTTTCACAGAGCAGGTTAAGGCAATTATTTTGTAATAGTAATTTGAGCTTAGTGGGCGCTAATTTTTGATCTTGGCGAAAGTTGGTGAGCAAGGCGGCGATCAGTTCGGCGGCAATAATCGCAGATGGGGCGATCGGTAACTCCACCCCTAAAGCCCATGCTTGCCCTTGCAACTTGAGGCGACGAATTCCTTCAGCGCATAATACTGAGCTTTCCAGATCCTGTGTACTCGGCGCGATCGCCTCTAAAATTTTAGTAGCACATTCCACATCCCGATCCTGACTATAAATATATAGACAGTCCCCCTTCTGCTTAGTATGCGAAAGTTTCAGACCCAACAAGCTCTCTGGTAAAATATCTGGGCTTGTGTCGGTGGCTATGGGGTTCGCATCTAAGGAAGTTATTTCCATCGGTTATCAAGATGTCAGCAGATTGAAAATTTTGCTATAAGGTTAGCACGGTGGATTCACAACCAATCGACCTGTTTCAACGGGTTTAAGTTTTCCGCGTGTAATTTATTTTAGCCCCGACAAACAAGAATTTTTGCTAAGGTAAGAAGGTGTAGATTAAAGCTTTGCCATTAATTTTGCCATTAGTGATGTGGTGCAGGTTAAACATATGGCGATTAAAAATAATCTTTATAAATATATTTTTGATATTTTTGTGGCGATCGCCGCAATATTTTTCAGTGCGATCGCCTACCCCCATGCAGCGCAATCCACAGAAGCAGATGATCAAAAACTAGGCACTGTGCGGACATTACCAAGCTTGCAAACAAGGGCGCGTCCACCATTACAGCCCACCACCTTGCATCTTGGGATGTTGGAGGAGCAGTTTTTTGAATATGCCAAAGATAATAATTGGGCGGCCATATCCACAATTCGTCGTAATGAATTTACAGTCCATAAATTGCAACCAGGGGGCGAAGGTTTGTATGCTTTGCCCGATCGCCAGCTAATCTATGTACGCGGATTCACCGCAGATATTTATTTTGAAAGCGATCGCCTTGTGGGTATTAGACTAACTCCTGATAATCGCGATCGCGCCTTAACGACCACAGAGCTATTAACCCTAGTCAGAGCATGGTTCCCCGATGATGCGGTGAGCGTAATCTATCAGATCGCGCCATCCGATCCACGCAAAAGCATAGTCGAAACGCTAATTGGTACAATACCAAAGGCTTTTGAACAGGACTTAGGAAAAGTAAGTTTGCCATTTTGTCGCACCATTATTTTTCCTGCCCCAATTCCGATCAATACATTATCGACCTGTAATTTAAATATCTAAATCACTTTCCATGCAAAAACGAGTTCTATCTGGCGTACAACCAACTGGCAATTTACATATTGGCAATTATTTGGGGGCAATTCGCAACTGGGTAGAAACTCAGGCTGATTACGAAAACTTCTTCTGTGTGGTCGATCTGCACGCGATTACCGTCCCTCACGACCCTAAAACCTTAGCCAGCAATACTCGCGATATTGCAGCGCTATATATCGCCTGTGGCATTGACCCAAGCATTTCCACGATTTTTGTGCAGTCCCATGTGTCCGCCCATGCCGAACTCACATGGCTACTCAATTGCATCACGCCGCTAAATTGGTTAGAGCGAATGATCCAATTTAAAGAGAAGGCTGTTAAACAAGGCGAAAATGTGGGTGTGGGTCTATTGGACTATCCCGTATTAATGGCGGCAGATATTTTGTTATATCAAGCGGATCTAGTTCCTGTTGGTGAAGATCAGAAGCAACATTTGGAATTAACGCGAGATGTGGCGGGTCGATTTAACGATCAATTTGCACCAGTTTTGAAAGTGCCGAATCCCTTAATTCGCAAAGAAGGAGCGCGGGTGATGAGTCTCACCGATGGCACAAAGAAAATGTCGAAGTCCGATCCTTCAGAAATGAGTCGGATTCATTTGCTCGATAAGCCCGATGAGATTACTAAGAAAATCAAGAAGTGCAAAACCGATGCGGTGCGCGAGTTAGCCTTTGATGACAGCGATCGCCCTGAAGCGAATAATTTACTTGGTCTATACGCGATTTTTGCGAATAAAACTAAGGAGCAGGTGCAAGCTGAGGCGGCGACATGGCGCGGCTGGGGCGATTTTAAGACTGTATTAACTGATGCTGCGATCGCGCATCTTGAGCCAATTCAAACTAAGTATGATGAAGTGATAAAAGAGTCTGGATATCTCGATCGCGTATTAAAAGAAGGTCGCGAAAGAGCCTCTGAAACTGCTTTTAAAACTTTAAATGCTGTCAAAGATGCAATGGGCTATTTACCACCTCTGTAAGTATTACTACTCCCTTCCCAGTGAATAATTAGGCGTGCGCGATCTCGCCGCGCACGCCTAATTATTCACTTTGTAACGCCTATTCTTTGGGTGGGAAGGGAGTAGTAGCTACAAGCCACTAAGAAAGATTCGCCAAAAAAAATTCGATTCAGCTAAATCTCAAAAATATGACTGCTCAGTTTCATCATGTCCCCGTCCTTGCCGAACCAACGATCGC
>DCSN01000017.1:2068-10849 GCA_002325645.1 Pseudanabaena sp. UBA1465 | reverse complement strand
GGGGCGGCTTCGCCGCCCCACCGATTCTGGAAAATCTGGATTGATATTTTATTTTCTCGCAAGTCCCTAATCAAACTCGCGGAGCGAGGTTGATTATTTGAGGTTTTATTTGAAAATATTCCAATAGGGCAACTGTTGATTAGGTTCGATTTTGACCCCACTTACTCCCTTTTGGGCAAAGGCATATTCTTTGTTTTGCCAGAGAGGAATAAAGGGGACATCTTGAGCTAATAGCTCTTGGATCTGTTGAATTATTTGCGATCGTTTGGTTGCATCCCTTTCCTTACGCTGATTGGCGATCAGTTCATTCATTTTGGGATTGTTGTAAAATGAGCCTTGGAACTGACTACCACCCTTTTTACAGACATTAGCTTCTGCCTCTTCACAATCTAGGAAGGGTTTGAGGTAGTTGTCAGGATCGAGAATATCGGGAGTCCAATCTAGTAAGTAGCTAGGATATACACCCTTGTCGATGAAAGCGTAACCGACTGTACTTTCTACCCGTTCAGTTTTGACTTGCAGAATTTTGCCAATATTTCTTTGAATGGCGGCGCGAAGGGTACTAGCTACCAGATCGCCATTACCACCATATTTAGGCGAATACCAGATTGTGATTTGAGCAGGTTTATTATCGGAATAGCCTGCTTCTTCGAGCAATTGCCTTGCTAGTTTGCCATTGCCTTCTCCATATTTCTGCTCGAATACAGGTTTTGATTCCGCAAAGGCACTGGGAATTAGGCTATAGAGGGGGGCGCGTTGATTAAAAAATATTCTTGATGCTAAAAGTTGACGATCAATCACGGATGCTAAGGCTTGACGCACGCGCACATCATTGAGGGGTGTTTGCTGGGTGTTTAAAACTAGATAGAGAATGGTTGCCCCTTGCCCTGAAGCGATCGTCCAACCATTTTGCTGAGCGTTGGCTTCCACATTCTTG
Source organism: Pseudanabaena sp. UBA1465 (assembly GCA_002325645.1). Lineage (GTDB taxonomy): Bacteria > Cyanobacteriota > Cyanobacteriia > Pseudanabaenales > Pseudanabaenaceae > Pseudanabaena. Next base: position 9,912 of record DCSN01000017.1, on the reverse strand, counting down.
ACTTGAGTAGGTGTGAGGGTTTGGAAGGCGATATCAACTGCACCTGTTTTGAAAGCATTGAGTAGGTTGGAATTAGAGGAGAAAAACTGAATGTCAACACCTTTGTTGACAGGCTTTCTGCCCCAATAATCGGGAAAAGCGTCAAGACGTAAATAGCTACCTTCAACAAACTGCGTAACTTGATAGGGGCCAGTACCGACTAGTTTATCTGATAAAAATAGGAGTTTGCCTGTGGTTTCATCCTTGGCGTATTTATAAACCTGTGGTGAAATGGCGGCGGCTCCTGTAAAAGCGAGAAACTTGGGGAAAAATTGTAAGGGTTGTTTGAGTTTAAAAATCAGTTCGGTGTCACTCGGTGCTGAGATGGAGTCGATTATATCGCCCAAAATATAGGCTGGTGTACCCTTGGAGTTGATGAAGCGTTCCAAGGCAAATTTCATGGTGTAGGCATTAAAGTTAGTGCGATCGTGAAATTTAACGCCTGTCCGCACTGGCACGGTATAGGTTAATCCGTCTTCGCTAACCTTTGGCATATCGGCAGCAAGTTGCGGCACAATCTCGTTAGAGCCTTCTTTGTAGGTGTAAAGGCGTTCAAGGGTGTTATAGAAAACGTTACTTATAAAAAATTCGTTAGCATCGGCAGGATCGAGGGTGCGAATTTTGCTAGTTGTGCCTAAAACAATCCGCTCATCGGTGCGATCGCTAATCCCTAATCTATTGCCATTATTAAGGCTTCGGCCATTGGTGCAACCAAAAAGCATCGTTAATAATAGGACAGCGATCGCAAACCAACTCCAAAAGCGACGCAGCAAATATCTCATTGATCTAGCCGAAAACTTAACTGTAACTCTTCCTGCTAAATCTTCTCACAATGTCGGAGTTATGTAACGTAAGCGATCGCCCGATTGCGCCCTTGATTTTTCGCAGAATAAAGAGCTTCATCTGCATTGGCAATTAAAATTTCTAGACTTAGCTCAGTTGTCGGGATCAAACTAGCAATCCCTATGCTTAGGGTAACGCGATCGCTTATATCAGAATTATCGTGAGGAATGGCAAGATTGGCGATCGCTGTTTGGATGGCTGCTGCAACCTGTAGCGCTCCTTCCATATTAGTATTGCTCAAGATTGCGGCAAACTCTTCACCACCATAGCGAGAAATCAGATCCGTCGGACGCTGTGGGACTTTCGCAATTTCCTGTGCTACTCGAATTAAACAATCATCCCCGCCTTGATGTCCATTGCTATCGTTGTAGCGTTTGAAATAGTCAATATCGATCAGGATCAGCGAGAGAGGATTTTGTTCTCTTTGATGGCGTTGCCATTCTGTTGCTAGGTAATCATCAAAGCAGCGACGATTGGCAATCTGGGTTAATCCATCTAAATTGGCTAGTAATTCCAACTTATGATTTGCTTCCTGTAATTTACGATTTGACTCTTGTAATTTATAGTTTAATTCCTGTAAAGCGAGTTCAGTTTGCTTGCGGACTGTGATATCTCGGATCGCGATCGCAAAGCCATCTCCTAACTTTACGGCGAAATAGTGATACCAACAAGAATCTTCAGTTGGATAGTAAAAATCTTCGTCTAAAGAGTCGCCAGTTTCAACAACTGTCACAAAGTGATCGAATAATTTTGGGACAAGGAGTAACCTTCTCAAAATACATTTGCCGATTAAATCTTCAGGGTTGAGCTTGAGAACTCTAGAAATAATGGGATTAACTGCCAAGCACCGAAAATCCTGAATATCTCCTGTGAATGGGTTTCGGACTGCTTGCAAAGCCGCAATTCCATCTAATGAAGTATTTAAAATACCAGAAAGGATTGATTTGGACTGATACAATATCTCTTCAATTTCCTTGCGGTTTAGAATTTCATTTTGCAAGATTCTATGTTGTTTCCGAATCGTTAAATGAGCTTCTAAACGAGCCACAACTTCTTCGATGTGAAAGGGCTTCGTAATATAGTCCACACCACCCAGTTGAAATGCTTTTAATTTATCAAAGGATTCGTCTAAAGCGCTGATAAACAGTATAGGAATATCACAGAATTCGGGATCATTTTTAAAAGCTTCACAAACTTGATATCCATCCATCTCTGGCATTTTTACATCCAACAGAATAATATCAGGTAGCTTTAACTTTACAGTTTTGAGCGCCCTACTTCCACTGACGACACTACGCACTGTGTAGCCAAGGTCAGAGAGTGCCTCAGTCAATAATTTTAAGTTCTCTGGTAAATCATCTACTAAGAGAATGTTACCTTTTGACTCAGACTGAGAATCAAGATTCACTAAAGCCCCTTTAATTTGATACATAGTGCGATCGCCTAGGATAATAATTCTACTATTTCATCGAATTTATATTGACGAGTATATTTTTCGAGAACTTTTACAAGATATGATTCTTGATTAAAAATTTCTTGTATCAGTTTCGCAACGCGATTACTGTCAGCTTCTAATGATGCTTCGCGTAATTGCGATCGCCATTGATCAGACATTACAGCTAAATCTGTAGATGTCAATACGGATTCGAGGCGATCGCTATTATTATCTTCTTGCAATGACTGCTCATAAATATATTTCACCCCTAAATGTTTCGTTAAAACAGCAAAAATTGTACTTTCCTTAAAAGGTTTACACACAAAGTCATCGCAACCTGCCGAAAGCACGATCGCCTTTTCTTCTTCCAAAACACTTGCGGTTAAGGCAATTATTGCCGTTGCATTGCCTTTAGTGGTGGATTTAATATATTTGGTCGCCTCATAACCATCCATCACGGGCATTCGCATATCCATCCAGATTAAATGAGGTTCCCACTCATCCCAAATTGCGATCGCCTCTTGTCCGTTACTCGCTTCTTTGATCTCAAATCCTAAAGGGGCGAGGAGCCTAAGCAATAATTGACGGTTAATCGCTTTATCATCTACTGCCAAAAGTTTGTAAGTCGGTTGATTGGGTGCGATCGCCATGACTCGTCTTTGATCAGCATCTTCATTACTAGTTTCTTTACCCAATTGCGCCTGAATTGAGAAGTTAAAAGTTGTACCTTTACCCAATTGACTCTCGACCGTAATATCTCCTCCCATTAACTGCACAAACTGACGACTAATCGCCAATCCTAGCCCTGTTCCTTCTTGGGCTTCCCGTCCTGAGTCTGTTTGACTAAAAGCCTCAAATAATTTGGACAATTCTGTAGAGGAAATCCCCACTCCCGTATCACGAACGCTGAAATTTAAAGTATATTCTTTCTGATCTTGATTCTCTATAGAATTGACACTTAAAATCACTTCGCCTTGATGCGTAAATTTGAGCGCATTACCCAATAAATTTAATAAAACCTGACGTAATTTCACTCCATCTGTGTAGATATAATGGGGCAGATTATCCCCGCGATCGAAGATTAACTCTAATCCAGCATTTACCGCTTGCAGATGCAGCATATCATCCAAATTATCAAGCAGTTGATAGAGGTCAATATCCTTTTTATTGAGAGTCGTTTTCCCTGCTTCGATCTTAGAAAAATCTAATACATTATTGATTAAAGTTAGTAAATATTCCCCACTATGTTGAATAATTCCTGCGTTTTCATACTGTGCAGATGGTAAATGTTTCGTGCGTAACGTAAGCTGTGAAAAACCAATAATTGCATTAAGAGGCGATCGCAGTTCATGGCTCATGTTAGCGATAAAGGTGCTTTTAGCTTGATTGGCAACTTCTGCATTATCTTTGGCAATAACTAGCTCTACGGTGCGTTCTTCTACCCGATTTTCTAAGGTTTCAAAGGACGTTTGTAACTCGGTCGCCATTTGATTAAAAGAGTCGGATAAGATTGCTAATTCTGTAATATCTTCAAATCCTAAAAAGCCTTGTTCGAGTGCAGATTTTTGCCATTCTTGATTTGCTAATGTTTGGCTTGCTTGACTTAATTTCTGGATCGGCTTGGTAATTCGCCTTGCAGTTAAAACACCAATTCCAATAGCGATCAATAAGGTAAAACTACATAAAACAATTGTCAATTGAGTATTCGCCTGAATTTCTGCCATAAAATCAGATTCAGGAACGATCACAACTGTTAACCAATCCAAATCTACTTGATCCTGAAATGGAACAATTTGAATATAATATTTCTTGTTGTCAATAACTACGCTAAGATTTTGACTATTTTTAATTTGGTAAAAATCAGTAAAATACTTTTTCAAATAAATAGCTGTTTTTTGAAAAACCAAGTTATTGCTATTAAGAATATTTAAACGTTCTGGTTTGGCTAACTTATTCTTTCCCCCATTTTCTTTAGGATTAGTTACAGGTAATCCTGACATCAAAGGAGTTTCGTTGATAGAACTATCAATTAGTAATCCTTCTCGATCTATAATAAAAGCTTGACCAGTTTTGCCGATTTTTAGGCTTTTTAAGAAATCTCCTAGTTGTGTTAAAGATACTGACGAACCAACAATCCCTTGAAAGACATTGTTGCGATCGTAAAAAGGCATAAAATTTAAAGCAACAAAGGCAGATTTATCAGTTTTAATGCGTTCAACATTAATGATCCAAATCAAACGATTGGCTTTTTTGGTTTTTTCATACCAAGGGTCGTTAGGGGGATATTTGTGAGTATCAGATTTGTTGGAACTTCTAACTAGTTTAAGTCGGTTTCCTTGATTGTCAGCAATATAGCTATTAAAAAAGTAATTAGTTGATTGATCTCTGATACTAATTGTCTGAGAATTCTCATCATTTTTTTGTAAAATTAGAAGTTCTTTTTGTTCATTAATAATACCTAAAGAACCGATGCCATCAAAAGCTTGCAGTTGTTGCCGAAAGTACTGCTCTAAACTAGGAAAATCTTGCCAAGGAATCATGCCAAGTTTAATGGCATTAGCATTACTTTGAAGAACTTCTGTAGGTTTACGGAAGTAATTTTTCAGGTTTTCGTGAATGCGATCGCCTACTTCTTCCATCAAAGATTCAGAAATATTTTCTACCGCTTTTTGTCCACTACGATAGGAAAGATAGCCGACTAAACCGACTGCACCAATAATTTGTAAGACAAAAGGAACAATTAATAATAATCTTAAGGAAATTCGGCGAGATTTTAGAGGTTTATGGGAGCGATCGCTAATCATAAGTTAACAAGATCTCTTAACTAAGATCTTTACCTTACCTTATCTTGCATGACTAAAAAATAATGCGAAGTTCAAAAAGCGCTATAAATCAGCATTTTTTAAACTCTAGTCAGTTTTATGAACCTATTGAGATAATAATTGCCATACCTTGACTGTGCGATCGGCGCTGCCACTGACTAAGGTTGCATCTTTGGGGCTAAAACTAAGGGCTAGGATTTGCGCTTCGTGATTGCTGAGGGTTTGGATTGACTGTCCCGTTTTCATGTCCCAAATCCGAATGGTTTTATCCGCACCACCAGAAGCGATCGCGCTGCCATCACGATTAATCGCTACGGCTAATACATTGCCCGTATGCCCTGAGAGGGTTTGGACTAGCTTGCCCGTGCTAGAATTCCAAATTTTTACGGTTTGATCTTGGCTGCCACTGGCGATAATTTTGCCATCGGGACTAAAGGCGATCGCATTGACAGGAGCCGTATGTCCTGTAATGCTGAGAATCTCTTTTCCAGTTTTGACATTCCAAATCTTGATGGTTTTATCAAAACTAGAACTAGCTACCTTCTGTCCATCGGGATGGAATACCACAGAAACCACCTTATCTTGATGCCCTTCAAAAGTCTGTAATGATTGGCCTTTGCGCCAGTTCCATAGCTTGAGGGTTTTATCGGCACTACTACTAATTAGAGTCTTACCATCAGGACTATAGGAGACGCTGTAGACCTGTCCTTGATGCCCTTCAAGATTGCGAACAGGCTCTCCACTGCGGAAATTCCATAATTTAATCGATTTATCAATACAGGCGGTGGCAAAGGTGTTGCCACTAGGATGAACAGCGATCGCATTGATGCCTGAGATGGAACCAAAATGCTTAGATAGAGTTTCAAAAGGCTGATTTTCTCGCACATTCCATAGTCTGACCTTGCGATCGTAACTACCACTGGCAAAACTAAATCCATTGGGAAAAAAGGTGACTGCTCTCACCCAGCCATCATGTCCCTTAAGGGTTTGACCAAGCCGATAGTTAGAAATTGCTGTGGAAGTTACTGTTGGCGATGCAATGGGAGTAGATACTTTAGTGGGCGTAGGTAAGCCCGAAACTGGTAAAAGTTTTTGAAGCTGCGCGAAGTTGAGCGCTCCCCAAGCCACACCCGCAAAACAGATTAGAGCGATCGCCCAATTAACAGTATTTTGACCAATCTCAAAGGTGGGCATCTGAAAATCATTATTTATTTGCTGGGATGGCAAATTATCAAGATCATAGAGAACTTCTTGCGCCGTTTGATAGCGATCTTCAGAATGATGCTTGACCATGCGATTGAGAATCGCAGCTAGTTCAGGGCGAATAGTTGCTTCCATTTGCCAGTCTAAAAGATTGAGATCTTCACGGCGGACTAGCTGACTGGGATGTAAGCCTGTGAGTAACTGAATCGCGGTTAATCCGAGGGCGTAGATATCGCAACTGGGGGTGAAATTGCCAAGGGCTTGCTCAAAGGGCATATAGCTGGGTGTCCCTAGCACGACTCCTTTTTGAGCCGCAGTCGCATAAATCCCTTTGAGAACGGCAAAGTTGGTAAGAACAAAGTGGTGATTGCCGATCGCATCATGCTTACGGCGCAGGAGATTGCGAGGATTGATATCGCCATGCACCATGTTGGTGTTGTGGGCAATGTGCAAACTTGCCAATAACTGTTCTAAAAACTGGATTACTTCTGATTCGCTGTAGAGTTTGCCTGCGGCAATTTCATCACTGAGACGAGTTCCATCGATCGCTTCTTCAACGATATAAAAATCCTCCTCTTGTTCAAAATAGGTGGTGATTTTTGGGAAATCGGTACTGCGATCGCTAAGTTGTTGTAATTTGGGAACTTCATTCCTAAATAGCGATCGCGCCCAATCTAGTTGCAGATTAGTTTTATTAATTAGACAAAAACTTTTGGCGATCCAGCGTGGCATTTCTGCGGCTACTGTATCTTCAACTAAATAGGTTTGAGTATAAGTATCATCAGCGATCGTCCGCACAACTCGAAAGCGTCCGCCTAACAGATTGCCAAACGCTTTACTTAGGGTTTGTGATGTCGCCATAAGAACCTTACTCCAACCGCAACTTGCTTAATTATAATCCAATGCGATGTGTTATATATCGCATTGGATTATAACTATCCCTTTGTAGTTGGCACAACATAGAGAATGCCAGAAATCAACGTGAGTAAGACTGCAATCCAAAAAAGTGCGATCGCGTAGGGTATTTTGACTAGTAAGGCGGCGATCGCCACGATTTGCATTACGGTTTTTGCTTTTCCCCAAAAATTTGCGCCGATAATTTGCGGTTTACTGGTTTCGCCAGAAGTCTCCTGACTAGATGCACTGGGCGCACCACGCCAAGCCGTGATCAATAGCTCTCGCGTAATAATTAAAAATACTGCCCAAGCAGGAACTTGATCGAGTTCAATAAACAATAAAAATAAGGCGATCGTCAGCACTTTATCGACAAGGGGATCAAGAAATTTACCAAGCTCAGTTATTTGATTAAGTTTTCTTGCTAAATATCCATCCAACCAATCAGTAATCGCCGCAATAATAAATACACTTAAAGCAATTAAGCGAGTAAGTTCGCTATCTTGCCACAGAAATAGTCCAAAAATAATCGGTACGGCAATCAGGCGCGATAAAGTGACCCAAGTTGGCAATGTAATCATAAACAACCAAATAATATAGAAAATACT
>DCSN01000017.1:0-2036 GCA_002325645.1 Pseudanabaena sp. UBA1465 | reverse complement strand
AGTATTTTCTATATTATTTGGTTTGGGTGACTCGCCAGCTAAGTTTAAGATTAAACCAGAAGTTCCAAATGGTGACGACAGCGATCGCAATCAGGTTGGCAATATATTTATCGACACCGAAATAATTGAAAAGGAGATTGAGAATGATCAAGTTCAATCCAATCCCTAGTAAACAAATTAGATTGAACTTCACAAATCGCTTGATTAATTTTCTCCATCCCGATTGTTTCTGAGCCAAATCTCGAAATGTCCAAAGATCATTCCACAGAAAATTATTAAGAACAGCCACTTCAGCAGCAATCACTTTACTGCGTGTTAGTCCCCACCCCAGCGTAGAAGCATCACTAAGTAAATAGAAGATTGCCATATCGACAAATACACCACTAAAGCCAACCAGTCCAAACTTGAGAAACCGTTTGACAGGAACTCGCAATTTTTCGCGTAGTTTGGTAACTCGACCACGCGATCGCAAGCGCAACAAGTGCAAAATATAATCCACATATTGCCGCCAAGTTACTTTACTTTCGCCCTCCTGACGTTCTTGAAATACATAGCCAACCTCAGCAACAGAGCCAATATTGCCTCGACCAAGTACTTCAATCAATATTTTGTAACCCAATGGATTCATCGGGTAGTTGGCGATCGCGCTGCGTCTGACCATGAAATAGCCACTCATCGGATCAGACACTCGACCGATGACACCTGGTAAAATCAGCAAGCCCAGCATCTGCGCTCCCCGTGATAGAAATCGCCGCATAAATCCCCAATCACTAACACCGCCTCCTTCCACATGGCGACTAGCCACAACTAAATCTGCTCCGTTTTTCATCTCTTCGAGCATATTAATTAGCGTTTCAGGTGGATGTTGCAAATCTCCATCGATTACCCCTAATATTTCCCCCTGTGCAGCTTGCCATCCCCGAATCACTGCCGTCGAAAGTCCTTTTTCTCCTCGACGACGCATTACTCGTAACTGCGGATGGTTAGGCATTAGATCCAGTCCGACCTGCCATGTCAAGTCTGGACTATCATCATCAACAATGATTAACTCATAATTGTTATGAAAATAATTATTTAACAACTGAGTCAAAATTTCCACTAACTTAGCTAAGTTCTTACTCTCATTGTAAGTAGGCACTATTAAAGAAAATTCAACTAATTTCTCCCGCTTTTGAGAAATTCGATCAAAATCTGACTCAGATACATCTTCAGAGAAGAGAAGTTCATTAACTTGAAACGATCCCGATGGAACAGATACGAGAGAATATGTCATTGATTTAGAAATTAATTGATGATGATGAGATCTAGAAAATAGTTGATGATTTCAGGATTTAGACTAACTTACATATCGTTGATACAAAGTCAGGTAAATATTTAGACTATGAATCAGGATTCCGCCTCTCTAGTTTCCAAAGCCAAGGGTCTTCAACTGGCATGGCGGACTCAACTTTAAAGTCTTTCTCAAGGTGCTGACGCAATGCAACTGATGGTAAGTAGACAAATAACTTATTAGCAGTTTCCGTAGATGTAATATTGGGGAAATCTGGCTCCACAGTTAGTTTCAGCTTTACCTTCGGATCAAGCATATGATTTAAACAAAGTATTACATCAATAAAGCTATAGCCATTAGATATATTACCACTGGCAATTAGCAGAGGACTAGAGGATTGGTTAATAATAGTAGCAACTTGCAAGTTATATTTATTCTGACCCTCACCTTTATTCCACCAACTTGTTGCTTGAGAGATAGCAATACAAGATGAAATTCCTAATGCCACTAAAGTAATGGTAACTAGCTTCCAAAACTTTGATCCTGTGAATTGATGACAAATAAGATAGGAAATAGCAATCTGAGCGAATATGTAACTTGGAAGTAAATATCTAGCCTCGGTAGAAAGCTGTCCTCCTGATATAACATCGCGTAATCCTAAGATAAAAATAGGTGTGAAGCTCATGATCAGAATAAATAGATAAACCTTCTTTGGTGTCTTTGTACAAAGGTTATATATATAGCCTACATTCAGCAGGTTATTTAG
>DCSN01000235.1 GCA_002325645.1 Pseudanabaena sp. UBA1465 | reverse complement strand
CATGGTCACTGACCCACCCGCGACGATGGATTCAGACAGCCTAACGAGCAAAGTTCAGTAAAACTGGCGGCGCAGACAAATTGGTAGACCGGGAAAAGAGGATAGGGCAATGGCAAACATCCCTAAAATCAAAACAATATAAGAATTCCCTTTAGGTTTTCGACACATAAAAACCGCAGGGCTTGCGGGGATAGTCTGTGGAGCGAACGTAAGACCAAAAAACTCCTTGAGGGTAGAGGCGGTTGCGAAACACCAGTAATGGGAAGAAACAGAAACCTAAGTCGTGAGTCTTAGGAATCTCAGTCGCGTTACTCGCTGAGAGGATGTCAAAATGAGAGTCGCTGAAGTAAACTATTGAAGTTAGTGAGTTTAATAAATCTTTATGGTAGAACCAATTTTGTCGGGCATTTGCCTCGGTCTTATTTTCATTACCCTTGGTGGACTATTTTTTGCAGCCTATCAGCAATACCGTAGAGTCTAGCAAAATAAAGCAAAAGAGGCGCAAAACGCCTCTTTTGCTTTATTCCTCTGAGTCGTCAGGTTGTTCTAAATATCGACAAATTTCATTAATTTTCATGCGATAAATATGCGGCCAACCGCCATTTGTCTCAATGTCGCGTAAGAGGTTAAACAACTCATGGCGACTAGTGGGTAATGCAGGTTGAAATAGATCATCTCGAATCCGCTTATGAAGTGCTTCCAAAACTCGCAGAATTTGTAAAAGACTCTCTGCATTGCCTTGGTGAGCTTGAGAAGTTTGCCAAATGCGATCGCTGAGCATCTCAAGATCAGGTAAATCAGCAGTTTGCCTCTGTTGTAATTGGTTCTGTGATTGGATTTCTGTTTGTGCCAAGCTAAGTACCCTCGTGCGCGATAATATGGTGACTGGAATTTTACAAATTAAGTCTTTAGTTAGCTAACCTATATGGCTAGTCTAAAGCAACACCAACTCCTTAACGATCTCAATTTAAAATTCAAGCTTAGATCGTATTTTTTAACAGATTTTAGAATATGCGTTATAAAAAGCTGCATATCTTAAATCTAAAATGCTACCCGTTAAATTAAGAAGAGGTTATTTATGAAATTTCGTAATTTTACGAAAGCAATTTTTACATTGTGTATTAGTTTATGCATGTTAGTAGCCAGTGGTATATTTTCTAACACTGCTTTTGCTGCTGTCCCCCCTGGATTGACCTATGACCAAATCGTAAATACTGGTCTAGCGAATAAGTGTGGTGATATTTTAGGCACTGCTCGCGGTGGTCGTAACTTTATTCCCATTAATCCAGGTCAGTCTGTCGAAATCACTGACCTTTGCTTAGAGCCAACTTCATTCTTTGTTAAAGAAGAATCAAACAACAAGCGCAAAAAACCTGAGTTCGTAGCTAGTAAGTTAATGACTCGATCCACCTCTAGCCTTGACTTTGTAAAGGCAACTGTAACTGGCAACAGCGATGGTAGCCTTTCTTTGGTAGAAACCGATGGGCTAGATTATCAACCAATCACTGTCAAAATGCCTGGTGGTGAATTGGTAGCGATTTTGTTCACCATTAAGGGTTACAAGGCAACTACTAACTCTGGTGTAAATGGTTTGACAACATCCGTTGACTTTGTTGGCACAACCGATGTTCCTACCTATCGTGGTTCTGGATTTATCGATCCTAAGGGTCGCGGTCTAGCGATCGGTTATGACTCTGCTGAGGCATTACCTGCAAAGCGTAACGCTTTCGATAATCGCAGTGTCAAGGATGACTCTACCTCTAAGGGTACTTTATCTTTGCAAATTGCTAAGTTGAATGCTGATACTGGTGAAATTGCTGGTACTTTCGAGTCTGAGCAAACCTCTGACAATGACCTCGGTGGTGTTGAGCCTAAGGAAGTAATCATTCGCGGCGTATTCTACGGAAAAGTTAACTCTTAATTTTATGTTCAAAAAAAAGAGAGTTCCCAATGGGAACTCTCTTTTTTGTTGGCTTTTTTATTGGCTTTACTGTAAATGTTTTTTGAAGAAGTCGATCGCATAGCCAATTTCTAAAACTTGGTTACTGCGCTTGCTGGAGCCATGACCTTCATCGGGGAAGATGACGAGTTGCGAAGGGATTTTTTTCTGTTCTAGTAACTTTTGAATTTGGATGGCTTCACCGACGGGAACGCGGGGATCGTTTGCACCTTGGATGATCAGTAATGGGGCTTTGATGCGATCGCTGTAGGTTACAGGTGATAAATCAATTAAAGCTTGCCGATCCTTAACGGGGTCGCCATATTCACTAATGCGAAGAATGCGGCGATAGGGTGCAGTGTTATTTAGAAAAGTAATCAGATTACTAATGCCGACATTGGATACCCCTGCATCATAACTACCTGCAAATTTAGACATCCCGATCAGAGCTGCATAGCCGCCATAGCTACCGCCGACAATACCAATTTTGGGGGTGATCCCGTTAATTTGCCAGTTTTTGCGGATATAGATCGATGCATCTTCGATGTCGGTGATCACCTTGAGGCGATCGCGCCCATTATCAGCATTGAGCCATGTTTTGCCATAGCCATCACTACCGCGCACATTTGGCTCTACAAATACAAATCCTGCATTCACAAATAACTGGGCATAGCGATTAAAACCTGCGGTACTTTGTGCTTCAGGTCCTCCATGAAAATGTACGATTATAGGGCAAGGCTTTTCCAGAGGATTTTGAGCAGTATTTTCACATTGGGGAGAGTTGTAGATAAACATGGGAATTGATACGCCATCCCGCGTTGTATATTTTTCTAGCTTAGCCTTGGCAAACTTACTAGTGTCAATTTCGGGGGTGCTAGGCAAGACCCATTGCGTTAGTTTTTTAGTCTGCCAATCGTATACATAGCTAAGTCGCGGGGCTTTGGCGGTTTCTACGCCAATAGTGGTGAAACGACCATCACGGGTAGTTAAACCTGTGTAAATGTGATCGGCGTTAGTAAATTCAGGCAGGTCGATCGCCTCATAGTTATTAGCGGCGATCGCCTTAAGGCGCGTATAACCACCATCATTAATCGAGTAGAGAATGCGTTGGCGTTGCTCATCGATATCAAAGCTCGCAATATCCGCTTTTAGCTCTGGGGTAATGGGCGTAAATTGCTTGTTTTGATAGCGATAAAGACGGCGAAATTCACCAAATTTGGGTGTTAACACCAAATATTCGTCAGCATTTATCCCATACTGAATGCTATATTCTTCTTTCTCATTTTGACCAATGAGAGGTGTGGTTACTCTAGTTTTGACATCATATTCATAATATTCTCTTGATTGGCTACCCGTAGCCTTCACAAAGAGAAACTTTTCGCGATCGCCTGTTTTGGGATTTACATATACATCAGCAATCCACCAAATCCCATCGCCGCCAGAGATTGGCACTTTCTTTTTGGTTTGCAAATCGTAGCGATAAATTATATTGGAGTCGGGATTAACATCATTGGCGATGAAATAGATCGTGCGGGAGTCATTGCCGATATATTGCAGAGAGGTACGCACACCCGCTAGGTGCTGGATTACTTCTAGCTCCCCTCCATTGGCTGATTGCAAATATAGTCCAGGGTTTTCCTCGCCTTGGCGATCGCGTGATAGCAGCAGATATTTACCATCAGGAGTGATCCCTGCGATCGTCGTGGCATCCTGTCCTCCCGTCACTTGCACAGGAAATTTTTGTGCGCCATCGAGCCGCCATACCTGTATCGTTCCCGTAATTCCCCAAGTAAAAAATAGTTTTTT
>DCSN01000191.1:30134-34857 GCA_002325645.1 Pseudanabaena sp. UBA1465 | reverse complement strand
CTCTTAGCCAACAATATGAGTTAGCATAATACACATAGTCAATGTGTACCCATATATGTATCAACGCATTAACATCACATTACCCAACGAAACACTACAGCTACTCGATCGCATTGCACCCAAAGGCGATCGCAGTCACTTCATTGACCAAGCCGTTAAGTACTACATCAACACCGAAGCCAAGAAAAATCTACGCGACAAACTCAAACAGGGTGCATTGCGTCGCGCAGAGCGAGACTTAGGAATTACTCAAGACTGGTTTAATATCGATGAGGAATCATGGCAAAACGGAAAATAGAATTTCCCAAGAGAGGCGAAATCTATTTGGTTAACTTTGACCCAACAGTTGGCTCAGAAATCCACAAAACTAGACTTGCTCTCATTCTCCAAAACGATATCTCCAATCAATACAGCCCCATTACCATCGTTGCTGCCATCACATCCCAATTCGACTCTGAGACATATCCCACGGAAGTTTTAATCAATCCCCCAGAAGGCGGACTAACTGTGACATCCGTAGTGCTTCTCAATCAGATTCGCTCCATTGATAAACAACGCTTAGTCAAAAGAATGGGTATCGTCTCCGATCACCTCATGGGATATGTGGATAATGCAATTCAAATTAGCTTAGGATTGATTGAACTATAGAATTAGTTAGCGATCGCCCATAACAAGCTTGCTACAATAAACACAACTTAAAATCTCCAATCTAATGCAAACCAGAAAAATATGCTTGCCATATCTCAAGAATCCAGAATGTCTATTAAAGAATATCTTGAATGGGAACCCCAGCAAGATCTCCGCCACGAATATATCAATGGTGAAGTATTTGCTATGACAGGCGGCACACTCGCTCATAACGACATTACCCTCAACCTCTACAGAACCTTATATCCCCAAGTGCGATCGCGTGGATGTCGCATCAACGTCGCCGATGTCAAAGTGCAAGTTACGACCAATAGCCCCTATTACTATCCTGATGTCGTTGTCAGTTGCGATCCTCAAGATCTCAACGCCCGTAAATTTATCCAAAGTCCGACCATAATTGCCGAAGTTCTCTCACCTGGAACCAGTGCCAGAGATCGTGGAGAGAAATTTACCAGTTACCTCACTATCCCCAGCTTACAAGAATATCTACTCATTAATTCCGACAAAATATCAGTAGAACGCTACGCACGCGGCGAAGGCAGAATGTGGCTGTACTATCCCTATATTGCTGGCGATACGATTACCCTATCAAGTCTTGAATTTGAGTTTGCGATCGAGCTTCTCTATGAAGGGATTATATTTTAACTAGAATAAAGAACATCGTAAACGATGAATACAGATGCAAAAACTTAGCGATCGCCTATGCGCTTAACCATGAGATGACAAAGCGATCGCCTTCTTACAATCAGACAAAATGTTAAGACATACCTAAAAACTTCCTAAGTGCATTTTTATATACTTTTGGTAAACGTTACGGCTACCCACGCAGATCACCCTAGCCAATTGCTCAACACCCATTTCACGAGCATCTAGATAATTGATCGATTCGATATCCAAGGTTTAGAATAGAAAACCTAGGGGCAATTCATGAATTGCCCTTACCATAACTGCCCTTACCATTACATTTCTTTGCGTAATTCTTAAAATATTGAAGCCCAAATATGCCATACAACAATTATAAAAAGATTGATGAAGTACTAGGCGAATTTGAAGTTACCTATGCTGAGCAGAACTTTATTCAAATATCTGAAATAGAAGTTCCTACATACTTTGCATCTGAGATTGAGTTAACCCTGCGAGAAAGCGTATATAAAAATTCAGAATATGCCCTTTGCGAAACTTTAATTTATCCCACCCTTAGAGAAGTATGGAAACTCTATAAAAACGATTTGTTACTCTGGAGTCATCAGCCCCTCAATTATGATGAAAATCTATGCGGTATTCCAGACTACATGGTGGCAAAGCGATCGCCTATGGGCAGAATCTTCCTTGAAAATCCATTTTTGATTATCGTTGAGGCTAAAAAGGATAACTTTGAAGAAGGTTGGGCGCAATGTATTGCGGAAATGATCGCCGCTCAGAAAATCAACCAGAGAATCAATCAAAGACCCAATTCAACATCCCCACCGATCTTTGGCATTGTCTCAACTGGTGTAATTTGGGAATTTGCCATACTTCGTGAAAATCAGGGTAAGAATCATTTTATAAAAGAGATTCCCATTTATACAATCCAAAACTTAAAGTTATTATTCGCGGCATTGAGATATCTATTTGAACAGTCCAAACTACAGCTAGTGAATGTCCCCTAATCATGATTAAAACCCATCGGCGCGGTAAGCATAAAATATTTATCGGCATGAGTCCTGGGGTTGGTAAAACCTATCGGATGCTAGAGGAAGGGCATCGACTCCGTTCTGAAGGAACTGATGTGGTTATCGGTTTATTGGAAACCCATAATCGGGTGGAAACTCAGGAAAAAGCGATCGGTTTGGAACTAATTCCCCGTCAACAAATTAATTGGGAATCGGTAATTCTAACTGAGATGGATACTGAGGCAATTCTCAAGCGTCAGCCGCAACTCGCTCTCGTAGATGAACTAGCGCATACTAATGTTCCCAATGCACTGCGTGAGAAACGCTATCAAGATGTAGAAGTTCTCTTAGAAGCAGGAATTGATGTCTATTCCACTGTGAATATTCAGCATATTGAGAGTCTCAATGACACGGTGGCAAAGATTACAGGTGTAATTGTGCGCGAACGGATACCCGATCGCATTTTAGAGAATGCCGATGAAGTTGTGGTTGTCGATGTGACACCTGAAACGCTTCAAGAACGGCTGCGTGATGGCAAAATTTATGCCCCTGAAAAGATTGATCAATCTCTCAATAATTTTTTTCAACGTCGTCATTTAATTGCCTTGCGTGAGTTAGCACTACGGGAAATTGCTGACAATATCGAAGATGATCTGGAAGCCCACGATCGCTCAGGTTCTTCGACAAATCTAGTCTGTAATATTCATGAACGGGTTCTAGTCTGTGTTTCCACCTATCCCAATTCACTTCAGTTACTCCGCCGAGGCGCAAGAATTGCAGGATATATGCACGCACAGCTTTATATTCTATTTGTGGATAATCCCGATCGCTTTTTGACTAAATCCGAAAGTTTGCATATTGAGACTTGTGAGCGACTTTGCAAAGAATTTGCAGGTAATTTTATTCGGTTGCGGAATAGTCATGCTTTAGAAGCAATTGTCGAAACAGCACGCAGCTATCGGATTACTCAAATTGTGATGGGTGAAAGCCAAAAATCACGCTGGCAGATCTTGTTTAAAGGATCGCTCACCCAAAGGATTTTGCGATCGCTCAAAAATGTGGATATTCACATCATTTCAACTACTAAAACAGGAAATGCTGATATCCCTTAAGTTTATAAGAATCAGTTGCTATACAAATCAAAGTAGAGAGGTGGCTTGTCGCCTCTCTACTTTGATTGCAGTAAAATAAAGAATCGTTATTTGTGGTGCGGCTTTGCCTCACCACAAATAACACGATTACTCCATAACAAATTTAGGGAAAGCATAAGATTCATGGACGTAAAAGCCGCCGTTGCCTTTGCCGCAGGACAACCCCTCAAAATTGAGACCGTCCAACTAGAGCCGCCAAGATTTGGCGAAGTATTAGTCGAAATTAAAGCTACAGGTGTATGTCATACTGACGCATTCACCCTCTCAGGAGCCGATCCTGAAGGACTATTTCCCACTATCCTTGGACATGAAGGCGCAGGGATCGTCGTTGAGGTGGGCGCAGGCGTGACATCCCTCAAAGCAGGCGATCGCGTTATTCCCCTATATACCCCCGAATGTCGTAATTGTTCCTATTGTCTGAGTGGCAAAACTAATCTCTGCCAAGCGATTCGGGTTACGCAGGGTCAAGGATTAATGCCCGATGGAACTAGTCGATTCTCCATTAATGGCGAAAAAATCCATCACTATATGGGAACTTCCACTTTTGCCAATTATACCGTTCTTCCTGAAATTGCTTTAGCCAAAATCCGTGATGATGCGCCCTTCGAGAAGGTTTGCTACATCGGCTGTGGCGTGACTACGGGGATTGGCGCTGTGATTAATACTGCCAAAGTAGAATATGGTTCCAATGTCGTTGTTTTTGGCTTAGGCGGCATTGGCTTAAATGTGATCCAAGCCTGTCGGATGGTCGGCGCAAATATGATTGTCGGCGTAGATATTAATCCCAAAAAACGCGCCCTTGCGGAAAAAATGGGCATGACGCATTTTGTAAATCCCAAAGAAGTAGAAGGCGATCTTGTTTCCTATCTTGTAGATCTGACTAAAGGTGGTGCAGACTATAGTTTTGAATGTATTGGCAGACCTGAAACCATGCGCCAAGCCCTTGAATGCTGTCACAAGGGTTGGGGAGTGAGCGTGATCATCGGTGTGGCAGGGGCAGGGCAAGAAATTAGCACCCGTCCATTTCAATTAGTAACAGGTCGTGTTTGGAAAGGAACTGCCTTTGGTGGCGCAAAGGGACGGACTGATGTTCCTAAGATTGTCGATTGGTATATGGAAGGCAAAATTGATATTGATAGTTTAATTACTAATGTGATGCCCATTGAGGAGATCAATGAAGCCTTTGATCTCCTGCATAGGGGCGAGGCGATCCGCACTGTACTTACATTTTAACCAGATTGTTGAACCGCCAGAAAATTTTTAAAAGTGTTG
>DCSN01000191.1:0-30072 GCA_002325645.1 Pseudanabaena sp. UBA1465 | reverse complement strand
CAACACTTTTAAAAATTTTCTGGATTTGGGTTTAAGCGCAAAGCGCTGTAAATCTGCTTAGATAACTTGATAATTAAAATTAAAAGTAGCCCATTGCTGAACATCTAACATCCATGTATCTGCAACATTTGTTAAATTGCCCCAATCTGGTGATTTGCTTGCGTGATCGAGATCAGCGAGGAGATCTTGGGCAACTTGCAGCGAATTGGGAATGGCAATCAGTCCATTCATCGATGATGCTTGTCGTTGAGATGTTTCGAGGGTTTTGGTAACTTGCAAAAGCGGCGATCGGCTAATCACTACATGCACATCTACCATGCCCTTGGGCGCAGAAACCGCCCAATTCATTGGGGCTTTGGGGTAGGGAATCGTGAGGGTTTCTAAGGGCGAAATTACGCCATCGTTAGCATAGGGTGTACTGACAAAGTTGGGTGTAAGGACTTTGCTGCGTTGATCGAGGCAAAAAATGCGGGTGTATAGGGGCCGATCGCTAAAGTTCTCAATCTGACATTCAAGGCGATCGCCGATATTAATCGGCTTGGTGCGGATCGCGTTGGCGATCGCTTTATTTGCAGGAATAGAATTCGCACGGGCGGAAGCTTTACTGGCAATGGTGACAGCTCGTTCATCGACACCGATGATCGCTTTGAGGGTAACGCGCACATCAAGATGTGAAGAAGCTTGATTTTCTGTGGTGCGAATCAGTTTAGCGGCAAGCAGACTTTCCAAAAATGGTTGCAAGCGCTTAATTGCCACACCGACCGACTCACCAACGGAGCCAAAGGAACCCAAAATTGGCGTATGTCCCACCGTAAATAATCCATAGCTGGCGGACTGCAAGCCAAATAAACAATCGGCGCATTGCTCATTGACATTGACTCCAAACATATTGGGCAAGGTGGAAAAAGCACTTGTGGCATCGATGCGCTCAATTTTGCTTAACCCTGCATCAAGGGCGATCGCTAATTTCACATTGTAAGAAATGCCCCGTATCACCTCTTGCAGTAATTGCCCCGTGACAAGTTTGGGATTAATTTTAGGATTAATTTTAGGATTAATATTGCGATCGCCCAATACTTCGACCTTAGCTTTAAATCCATTGCGGGATTTGACTTGGACGGTGGCTTGGACAGGGTTTTGGACAGGGTTTTGGACGGGGGGTTGAGGAATAGGAGAAATTGGTTTGGCTGGTGAGGTTTCTATTTGTTGATCGGGGCGATCGGGAGCGTTCGGCGCGATCGCTGAAGGATTCGGATTTGTTGCGATCACGTTTAAGATTGAGCCAGCCATGTAATTGCTCAAAACTGTAATGGGTAGCCCTGAAAGATTGACTTCCGCAGTACGGCGATCGTCACTGCTGACCACAATTGCGCCATCAGCAGCAACATCAGGAACTGGTAAAAATGAACTAAAGGTAAAAGCACTAAAGGTATTTGTGGCGATCGCCTTTTGTTTAGCGATATCAACCTCCAGCATTTCCGCAATTTGTTTATCAATGCTGAGATTTTCATTATGCAAAGCACGGCGATCGAGCGTAGTTGCAATATCGCCCATAACTACATGAATTGTTGTCGAGGGTGTGATCTGCCACAGTTGCTGCACTAGGGAATAGGTAAATGCGCCACTACTAAACCCTGACCATTGGGCATCTGCACAGAGCATTTCGCCTGAAGCTGCCCTCAAAGTTGTGCCAGTGAACGGCTGTTTTTCAATTTGTTCGATTTCTAAGGGCAGTTTCCAGTCATTACGCCCAACTCGCGATCGCAGGCGAAAGTTACCGATCGCCGACATATTGGGATAATAAAACCCTGCATCAATCACGTTCAAAATTTTGTCGGTAGCGATCGCCTTGAGCCAGCTTTGCCATTCCTGCAACGTAATATCTCGCAGATTCTCCAGATTTTGAGGTAAGCCACTATCCACAGGAACCAAAGTATTGTAATTCCCCAACCGTGAACCATGTCCACTAAAATGCACCACCACCAAATCATCGGGCAAGGTCTGGGCGGTTAAATGTTCGGTGATTGCCTCGGCGATATTTTTGCGGGTTGCCTCGCGATCGGTCAAACTGACAATATCCTGTGGGGTAAACCCAAAGCGATGAATCAATAAATCCCTTTGCAATTCCACATCATTGACGCATCCATGCAGAGGCAACCAGCCACTTACAGGATTTTGGGAATTGCTATCTTCCTGAGCAGCGTATTGATTAATTCCAATCAATAATGCTCTTTTGCGTTGTGTCGATGTCGTCAACTGATTGACATACTGCTCGGCGGCAAGAGCCACGCGATCGCGGGTGAGAAATTGCCATCCGATCAGGCTAGTTAGTCCCGCCTGCAAGAATTGTCGCCTTGCAATCCCCATATTTATGCCGTGAATTCCCTAGCTTATTGGTTTCTGCACTGCTTGTTTATATCTCTAATTAAACCCGATTACATCCCTCTCTTTTACACTTTTTTGATTTAAAACCCAAATTATTGTGCCGCCCGCTACGCGGGCGGCACAATAATTTGGGTGATGAGTAAAATTACTTATCGCAAATTCTATCTACAATGAGTTATAGCGCTTTGCAATCAACAACAAATAATGCTTAACTCATTTCCAAAATCTCTATACCTACATATTCCCTTTTGCAAGCGGCGTTGTTTTTATTGTGATTTCGCCATTACCACTGGTGGCGAAAATCTCAAACAGCAATATGTGGATGTGCTATGTCAAGAAATTGAGCTAACCGTTACCGCCATTCCTCCTGTAGAAACCTTACAAACGATCTTTTTTGGTGGTGGTACGCCATCTTTGTTATCGGTAAAGCAAGTTGAGCAAATTCTCGAAACGATCGCCAAGTATTTCGCGATCGCCCCTAATGCCGAAATTTCCCTTGAAGCCAATGCAGGGACGGTTAGCATTGAAAGTTTGCAAGGTTATCGTAGTTTAGGCATCAATCGGATTAGTATTGGCGCACAGGCTTTCCAGCAGGAATTGTTAGATATCTGTGGGCGAGGACATAGTGTCAAGGAAATCTATGAAGCCGTGGACGCAATTGAGAAAGCTGGGTTTGAGAACTTCAACTTAGATTTAATTTCAGGGCTGCCCCATCAATCGATGGCGGATTGGGAATTTTCTTTAAAAGAGGCGATCGCTTTACAACCCAAACATCTATCTGTTTATGATCTAACTATCGAAGAAGAAACGGCCTTTGCTAAGCGCTATCGAGCAGGGGATCAGCCATTACCTACAGACGAGTCCACGGCGGCAATGTATCTCGCCGCCCATGAGTTACTTTCCACCACAGGTTATCAGCATTATGAAATCTCTAACTATGCGCGATCGGGTTATCAAATTCAGCATAATTTGACCTATTGGCATAATCAACCCTTTTATGGAATGGGGATGGGCGCAACCAGTTATATTAATCGGCAAAGGATTGATCGACCTCGCAAAATGCGTGAATACTTAGATGCAGTTTCGCAATGGCAAAGGGAAGGAACTGGCTTCACGGCTCCCATCGTTGATGATGCCGAAGAGTTAATGGATAGCCTCATGCAGGGTTTGCGCCTAGCCGAAGGCATGAGTTTAAATCTGCTGCAATCAAAGTATGGTCAAGAGTTATGCGATCGCGCTTTGCAAGTTCTAGATCGCTATCGTGATAAGCATTGGGTCAATTTCATTAAACAACCAGAAGAGCAATCAGAAGATATTCGCATCTTCTTAGTTTCCCCCCAAGGTTGGCTATTTTCGGACATGATCATTAGTGACTTGTACGAGCAACTATTGCCTGAAGTTGCGATCGCAAAGACTGATAGCTCCCATCATTAGGATCGGAAGCATCGGAAATCGGTTCAATGATTAAACCCTGCGATCGCAGATTCGGAATATCTGTTTTTACTTCATTTTGCCATAGCACCCAACGACTACCAAAGGGCAGATAGGAAACGTCATCAGGACGATGGGAAATCCATACCACAGGCAAATCTGGCAGATCCTTGATCAGGTCTACCTGTGTTGAGGTGTCATCAATATTTACCGCCGCTAAGGTTTCTAAAACAGCGCGATCGGTTTGGACTATCCCTGTCGCCGCAGTCCAGAGCCTGACACTCAATTTTGATTTTTGAGCATAGAAATATAGGGAAGCCGCCGCCACTACCGCCTCCTCAAAGGCTTCAGGCTGCCACCCTGCGGAAGTATCGAGGGCGATCGCCACCTCTTGACCACCGAGAGTTACTTCCAATTCACGCACCCGCAATTCTCCAAATTTGGCACTCGTCCGCCAATGGATTAATCTAGTCGGATCGCCCCAACGGTAAGGGCGCAGGGTCTTGGTTAGTCCTTCCGTGGCATTATTATAATTATGCTCATCACTATATTGACGCGGACTCGTATCATTCCCTAATTGATCGACCAATGGACAATGATCAAGGGGCAGTACGGTGGGAGAAACAATCGCTTTGTGTCCTGAAGGACAAACGCGCCGACTGCGGAAAAGCCCTAAGGGGCTAGAGGTTGCAATTTCCGTCGATCTAAATAAAAATACTCCCCGCTTCGTAGTTTTCGCCTCATAGCGCCAATGGTATTCTCGAAGCGGCGCAATCAGATCAATCACCAGATCTTGTTGTAAAATATTTGAGAGATTTTCTGGCAAAATGTCATGAACTTCTAGTAAACGTTTCTCGGTTCGACCAGTATTTTGAATAGTCAAATCAATCCATAAATCATCACCGACACTGACTGGATCAATCGGCGATCGCCTCACAGCAATTTCGGCAAGCAATCGCTGCGGCATCACTGCCCCCACAATGATCAGTGCTAAACTCACGCCGCTAATCACATACAACCATCCCGACAGGGTATTTGTCGCCGCCATAAAGAAGAACAGCGTCAAAACGGTGTAAATCCCCCCAATAAATTCTGGTGTTGCAAACCGCCATTCTAGCCATTTAAAAAAGCGTTTTGTTTTAGAAATTCGCTTCGGTTTAGAAATCGGTTTAGAAATATGTTGCTTGCGATCGCTGAAGCTATTTGACATATAAGTTTCTACAGTTTTTACAATTTTGCCATATTCTCAAAGTTTTATCAGTTGCTCAGCGTGAGTAAATTGCAAACCTAGAGCTTGTGTCGTCCGCTACGCGGACGACACAAGCTCTAGGTTTGTTGATAAACTGCGGCGATCGCCTCGCGAATCACCTCAGAACCTGCGTCAGCGATACAAGAACGATCCGTAATTATCCTTTTCCAAATACGGCTACCCGCTTGACCATGAAATAACTGCAACATATGGCGCGTGATTTTATGTAACTTCAATCCCTGAGCATTCCATCGATCAATATAGGGAATCATCGCTTCCGCAACTTCGATGCGACTGCGAATAAGAGACTCATCACCAAAGAACTCGCGATCGCTGGTGGCAAATAGATAGGGATGATCATAGGCAGCCCGACCAATCATCACCGCATCCACAGACTGCAACTGCTCATGGGCTTGGGCTAGAGTCGTAAATCCTCCATTGATTTCAATAAATAAATGAGGGAATTCCTTCTTTAATCGATGTACATCGTCATAGCGTAAGGGTGGAATCTCGCGATTATCTTTGGGACTTAGCCCCTGTAGCCAAGCCTTTCGCGCATGAACCGAGAAACGCTGACAGCCTGCTTCTGAGAGAATCCGTACAAACTTCTGCATATCTTCATAACTGTCCAAATCATCAACCCCGATGCGATGTTTGACCGATACAGGAATTTTGGTGGCGATAGTCATGGCTTCAATACATTTAGCGACTAGATCGGGATTTTTCATTAAGCAAGCGCCAAAATGACCACTCTGGACGCGATCGCTAGGACATCCCACATTTAAATTAATTTCGTCATAGCCCATCGCTTCGGCAATTCGCGCACATTCCGCCAGATCTTGAGGATTATCGCCACCCACCTGCAAAGCTAAGGGATTTTCTGCTGGTGAGAAGCCCAACAGATAATCTTTATCGCCATGCTTAATCGCCGCACTAGTGACCATTTCCGTATAGAGCAAAGTCCGCCGCGTAATCTGGCGCATGAAATAACGATAATGGCGATCGGTGCGATCCATCATCGGCGCAATGCTGAGGGGATAGGTAAGGCGATCGCCTATTTCTTGTTTAGAAATTAGGGTTTCTGATAGAGTCATGGCAAGCTGTGAATAAAGTCTGTCAAGGCTGTGAATAAAGATGCAACGGAAACGATGGCGACACAAGCACCATACACAACCCAAAACCAAAAAGCGTGAGTCGCCCACTACGCGGACGACCCACGCTTCTTGGTTTTAAGGTTACTTCTAACTAGCTACTTATATAGTAAACTTGTGACTGCATTTTTTGTTTAGAGGCATCGAAGATTCGTGAGTTTGCCAGAGATTTTGCTTGAAGTTCCTAATTCATTTGGTTCCAGTTCTATGCCGATCCTCGGTGTGTTAGCTTCGGGTAGTGGAAGTAATTTAGAAGCGATCGCCACAGCGATTCATAATGGACAATTGCAAGCCAAAATCGCGGTAGTAATTTATAACGAACCTGATGCTTTTGTGAAGCACCGTGCCGAAAAGTTTGGTATTCCTGCAATTTTAGTCAACCATCGCGACTATAAATCTCGTAAATCCCTTGATCTCGCGATTATCGATATTCTTAATCAATACAATGTCCATTTGGTGATCATGGCAGGATGGATGCGAATCGTTACTCAAGCTTTGATTGATGCTTTCCCAGAAAGAATTCTCAATATTCATCCCAGTCTTTTACCTAGTTTCAAAGGTATTCATGCGATCGAGCAAGCCTTGAACTATGGTGTGAAAATCACAGGTTGTACGGTGCATTTGCTCAGTCTTGAAGTTGATAGCGGCAAGATCCTCCAGCAAGCGGCGGTTCCCATTTTGCCTGACGATACCTTAGAAGATCTCCAAAAGCGGATTCAAGTTCAAGAACATCTTATTTATCCCGCCACGATCGCTGAATATTTGCAAAAAATTTCTTAAGTAGTTACTTACTGCGGCAACACAATCGATCAAATAAACCAAGAAATTTTAAAAAAATTTCTTGGTTCGGGTTTGAGCGCAAAGCGCTGTAAGAAACTTTTTGTAAACTAAACCCGTCTTTTACGGTATCGACGTAATATATAGCAAACGACTCAAAATTCAGACTAAATTTAGATATAGTTAGATACAGTATTTAGATTAAGTTTGAGTTGAATTTGTCAGAATGTTTAAACATACGATCTACATAAACTCTGTTAACTAGATTATAGTTATAGTCCTTATAGCCTGAGATTTTCGGGGAAACATTATGAAACCTCCTTTGAAACTGATATCTGCGTCTTTATCTGCATCGCTGTTGGCGGCACTAGTCAGCGTCGCCACGGCGATGCCTAGCTTCGCTGCCGATCCGTTTCGCACCACAAATCCTAGGGCGATCGGTAATGAAACTCAAAAAGCCTTTGAATTAATGTTCAAGGAAGGAAATTATGTGGCGGCAGTCAAACAACTAGATCAAGCCGTCAGAGCTGAAGCTGATGATCCCTTAGTATTTGCGTTGCGAGCTTCAACTTTTTACGCGACAGAAGACTATCTAGGAATGCAGGTGGCGAACAAACGGGTTCGTCGTAACGCCGAAGCCTTGAAAGACAAAGATCCTCTCAGAGCCTATGCCTATTTAGCGGTAAGTGATCTCATTGAAGCAGGTTACATCATTAAAACGGAAGGTGTTTCCAGTGCGCCGAAGGTTTTGCCGCTAGTACAGAATGTATTTGACAATATTAAAAAAGCTCAGGACATCGATGCCAACGACCCCGAACTAAATTTAATCAAGGGTTATATTGATATCCTCATTGCGGCAGTACTACCCCTTTCTGACCTTGAATCAGCATTGACCAGCCTGCGCCAGTATTCCTCCCCTGATTACCTAAAGTGGCGGGGCGTGGCAATGGCCTATCGTGATGCGCGTCAAGTTGATTCCGCTTTAGATGCCATCAACAAAGCACTTGCCTCGGCTCCTAATAATCCAGAGTTATACCATCTAAAGGGTCAAATTCTATGGATTCAGGGTGGTAGCAGTTTGCCTGTTGCCGTTAAACAGTATGAAATTGCTTTGAGTAAATCTAAGCAGATTAATCCCAGTATGTTGACTGAAATTCGCAAAGAATGCAGCAGATTGGCAGGTAGAACCTGCGCTGAGAAATAACCAAAAAGGTGGCGCTTTGCGCCACCTTTTTGGTTTGGGTCTATGCAAATGGTTGGTACAGCCTGTTGAGGCTTTGAGTAGCCCAAAAAAGTTTTTGGGTTTTAAGTAAGCGCAAAGCGCTGTAAACGCTATAATACAACGCAAAAACATAAAACTCATGGCACAAGACATTAAACTGGTCGTGGTAGATATTGATGGCACGATTAGCGGTGATGCCAATCAGGTTAATGATGCAGTCAAAGAGGCGGTAAAAGCAGCTCAAGCGAAGGGCGTAAAGGTGGCGATCGCCACGGGCAGAATGTATCGCTCAGCAGTCCGATTTCATGAATTAATCGCATCGGATCTGCCCTTGATCTCCTACCAAGGAGCCTTCATCAAAGATCCGAAAACCGATGAACTGGTGGGGCATTGGCCAGTGGAGCTAGAGCAGGCGCTGTCTTTGCTAGATGATCTCGGTGAATTTGCGACTAACGATCAGCTTTCAATTCATATCTATGTGAATGATGAACTCTACGTCCGCAAAATGACGGCTCAAACCGAAGCCTATGCAGAACGCTCGAAGGTGGGAGTTAAGGTGGTGGGAGATTTGCGAGAATTTTTGACTCAGGCAAGTACCGATCATCCGCCGACGAAGATTTTGGCTTTGAGTGATACGGCTGAGCTAGTAACGGAAATGCTAAGAGTGCTGAAAGGACGCTATACGCCGCAGCAATTGTATCTCACTAAGTCCGTGGCAACGTTTTTTGAGGCTACCAATCCGATCGCCAATAAAGGTACGGCTGTAAAGCATTTAGCGGAAAATATTTTGGGATTTGATCGCTCTCAGGTTTTAGCGATCGGTGATAACTTTAACGATTTAGAAATGATTGAATATGCGGGTATTGGCGTGGTGATGGGTAATGGACCTGAAGGATTAAAGCCTTTGGGGGATTGGGTTGCGCCCACTGTTGAAGAAGATGGAGTCGCCGCCGCGATCGCCAAATTTGTTTTATAACCCTCCAATATAGATTGGCGGCGCATCGCTCCACCAATCTACAGCCTATTGAGGCTTTGAGTAGTACAGAAATATTTTTAAAAGCGGCGCTTTTAAAAATATTTCTGGGTTTTAAGTAAGCGCAAATCGCTGTATATTGCAGCTATAAGTATTCTTTTCTTGATCGGAAATAATATACAATCTTACTGAGTATTTATCCCCAATAACATGACTGTTGCTTTGTCCAATACAGTTAAGCAAGATGCCAATCATTATGACTTGTACGATCAAGATTATGAACTGTGGTTAGAGCAGGCAGTCAACTTATTGCGATCGCAAAGTTTTGCAGAGATAGACATCGAGAACTTAATTGCAGAAATTGAAGAGATGGGTGGCAGTCAAAAACAAGCGATTGAAAGTAATTTAGAAATTCTATTGATGCATCTTCTCAAGTATAAATACCAACCTGAAAAGCGTTCTCATAGTTGGCGTTATACAATTATCGAACACCGTCTCAGACTGCATAAAGCTTTTAAGCATAGCCCTAGTTTAAAGCGATACTTCCTACAGGAATTTGCAGAATGTTATCTAAATGCGAGAAAATTAGCTAGTGCTGAAACAGGATTACTCATCGCCACTTTCCCCATTGAGTCGCCCTTTAATCCCGAACAAGTTTTAGATGATAATTTTTTGCCTGAAAATTAAATTTATAATTAGTTTATAGCGCTTTGTTCTTACTTAAAACCCAGAAATATTTTTAAAAGCGGCGCTTTTAAAAATATTTCTGTACTACTCACAGCCTCAATAGGCTGTATACCTTACAAACCTGAGACTTTGCCGACCACTATGCGGTCGGCAAAGTCTCAGGTTTTCTGTTTAAATTTGACATCCACCCCGCGCTGAAGCGACGGGGATTCCTAAGACTCACGACTTAGGTTTCTGTTTCTTCCCATTTCTGGGGTTTCGCAACTGCCTCTACCCTCAAGGAGTTTTTCGGTCTTATGTTCGCTCAGCAGACTTTAGGCTTTAACATTCCCGCAAGCCCTGCGGTATTCAACAAGTTAAATTTGGTAGCTAAAAACTTGGTTATCGCTCTTAACTTGCTATATTCTACAACATAAAGCCGTCCTAGAAGGACGGGGTTTCTACCCAATTTTTCGATAATAAATCCTTGTATCACCAATTTCTATGATGCAATCTCTCAACACTTTATCCAATTGGTTTTACCATCTCGAACAATGGGCTGATGCTTTGGTAAATAGCCAACTCAATCAAGCCTCATGGACGAGTGTTGGGGTCGTATTTTTGGCAGGACTCATCACGAGCCTCACCCCCTGCACCCTCTCGATGTTACCTCTCACCATCGGCTATATCGGCGGCTATGAGTCAAAAAGCACATGGAAAGCGGCGCTACAATCGGCTTGGTTCTGTTTAGGCTTTGCGATCGCCCTGACAGGTTTTGGACTGGCGGCGGCTTTGCTTGGCAAAATCTATGGACAGACGGCTTGGGGCTGGTCAGTGGTGATGGGGATCATTGCGATCGCGATGGGCTTGCAGCTATTGGAAGTAATATCTTTGCAATTACCGAGCTTTGGTAATTGGGAAGTATCGCAAAACCTGCCTAAGGGCTTGCGATCGCTATTAATCGGCTTATCCTTTGGCTTTGTCGCTTCGCCTTGCAGTACGCCAGTTTTAGTAACGCTTTTAGCTTGGGTATCAGGCTCAGGGAACTTAGTGGTCGGCACTGAGTTTTTACTAGCCTATGCGATCGGTTCGGTACTGCCCCTCGCGATCGCAGGCACATTTACGGGCATCATCAAGCAATTTTTAGAAATTCGTCGTTGGTCAAGTTGGCTAAATTGGGGAAGCGGTATCATCTTGATTGGGTTTGGAACTCTTTCCATTTTGAGTAAAATTACTTGACATTTCTTCCTAATCTTTCTCAACAAAAAGGAGAGTTTCTTTGCAACTCTCCTTTTTGTTTTACCATTCATTCTCAAATCTTTCCCAAAGGCTTTGTAATCTTGGCTCGTTTTTAGCATCTGCCAAAACAGAAGCTACTACTGCACGGATCTTTAATAAATCACCAAAACTAGCGCGAATAAAAATTTTGCCAGAGGCGACGGCTTTATCGAGGGAAGACCGACCAAACATGACATCTATTAAAGCTTTACCTGTACTCTCGAAGGAATTATTAGCTTCAGGATCGGCGACAGTAATTTGTAAATTAATTTGTAAATTGAGATCTTGACCAACTTCTGCTTGCAAATAGAGGCGAGTATCGTCGATCGCAATAGTTGCAGATTTACCCGAAGCAATGCGGACGATCGCGTCCCATGTATCACCTTGGCGATCGCGCAAAATTTCAATCAATTCTGACATCAAGTTTGCAAGAAGTTCAACGCGAGATGGTGAAGATATTGTCATTGGATTAGATGATGATGTAATTACGCAGGTTTATTGGCGCATTGATGTAAAATCTCGGCGGCGTGCTGAGTGCAGCAGCCACAGTGTGTACCCAACATGGTTAATTCTGAAAGTTGAGCGATCGAGCAAACTCCGTCGCTAGTGGCTTTTTGAATATCCTTTTCTGTGACAGCATGACAAATACAAACGTACATTTGCGTTTTAACTCTCTTACGATTAATGATCAATATATACGATCAATTAACTTTATTGCAATTAATTCTCATTATTATCTTTTATGGTGATAGATTAGTCAAGTGCGATATTGTCGGTAATATTGTCCATAGAGGTTCGGTAATCACTGAAGGCGATCGCAAACCTCTATATCTTAAATATTTCATTGAGGCAGGATAATTTGCAATGCAAGGCAACTTAGAAGTAAATCGTCAATTAAATGAGGCGCTCAAGGCTCAATTGACAGCAATTAATCAATATTTTCTCCATGCGCGGATGTGCAGAAATTGGGGATTAAATCAACTGAATGATCGCGAATATCGTTATTCGATCAAGGCGATGAAGCAGGCTGATGACCTCATCGAACGGGTACTTTTTTTGGAAGGGCTACCCAATTTGCAAAACCTGGGAAAACTCCTAATCGGTGAGGATGTGCCTGAATTATTGAGAAATGACCTTACAATATGCACAGAAATGTGTAATGGACTGAAATCGGCCGTCGTCACCTGTGAGACTCAGCAAGATTTTGTTAGTCGTGATTTATTTGCTAAGTTGGTAGAAGAAACAGAAGAACAAATCGACTGGCTAGAATCACAACTTTGGCTGATTGAGAATGCGGGCTTACCCAATTTCTTGCAGTCAATGATTTAGCTTTTGATGGAATACACCATCAGTTCTAGAATTATTACAGTCGTAGTCCCCTGTATTAGGACAAATCAAAATCCGAATAGTGAAAGGTGGCGCACCGCGCCGCCTTTTACTATTCGGATTTTATGACCTAACGAGAATGGCGATCGCTATACTAGAAATACTATTTAAAAATTAATTGAGGAAAATCATGAAAGGTAGTGAGAAAGTTCTGCAACAGTTGTCCAAGTTATTGCGTGGAGAGTTAGCGGCGCGAGATCAGTACTTTACTCACTCACGGATCTATTTAGATTTGGGATTGAATAAACTATATGAGCGCATCAATCATGAGATGCAGGATGAGACTCAACATGCAACATTATTAATTGAGCGCATTCTTTTTCTAGGTAGTACACCCGATTTATCACAACAAGATGGGCTTAAGATTGGGAAGACTGTACCAGAGATGTTGCAAAATGATTTGGACTTTGAATATAGCGTGATTGCCGATCTGAAGGCAGCGATCGCTATTTGTGAAAGTGAACAGGATTATCAAAGCCGCAATATTTTGTTGAGTATTCTCACCGATACGGAAGAAGATCACACTTATTGGCTAGAGAAGCAACTCAGGTTAATCGACCAACTTGGCTTGCCCAATTATTTGCAGTCACAAGCTTAGGGACATGATTTTTGTGGCGCGGCTTCGCTGCGCCACAAAAATCTTTATTACAGCAAAACTCGATCAAACCCGCCACAAGAAGGGTCGCAGGGCGAAGCCCCGCAACGGGTTTTATATTTTAATTTGTGGCGGGTTTGAAAACAAATTGCTGTAAATTAAATCGCAAAACCCTTGGGGAAGATTAATATGTCCTGCTTTTGATTATTTTGTGTAGGATATTAAATGTGAAGTGCAGAGGCTAGTACTAAGTAATTTGTACGCATAATTTTAGAGATTTTTATGGAACTAGCTGAATTTATTATCCAAGGACAACAATTACGCCAGCAAGATCGCACTGCCGCGATCGCCTATTTTGAGCAATGTCTTCAAAATAATCCTAATGCGACTTCTCCAGAAGATCGTGGCATCACCGTCAGGATGTTACTTGATTTGGCGGTGGAGTTAATTGGCGCAAAGCAACCAGATCAATTGCAAAGAGCGAAAGATCTAATTCAACAGGCTGAGAATATTTTAAATAGTCTAGAAATTAGTAATGGGCAAGCCGCTTATTTGCTATATGTACAAGCGATTTTGGCGATGGAATTGGGGGGATTGCAAGATGTTCTATCAGTTTTACAACAGGCTTATGAGGTCTATGGGAATAATTTAGAAGGTAAGTCTCTAATTGATGATACCATCGGTCGATATTATACAAAAGTGGGCGATTATCAATCGGCCCTGATTAGTTTTGAGCGATCGCTATCATTACGCCTCGAATCGGAAGATGAATCGGCGATTGGTAAAAGCTATGCTTATTTAGGGCAACTGTATCTGTCCTCTGGAGAGATTAACCAAGCGGCAAGTCTATTTCAAAGTACTTTAGATATTGCGATCGCCAAGTCAGATAATTTTTTAAAATTACAAGCACTTAAGGGACTAGGCAAGGTAGCGATCGCTGAGGCTCAATGGCAAAATGCGATCGCTTTGATTAAAGATACCCTCACTTTACTTAAAGAACCTGTCGATAGTATTGAAATCGGCTATTTATACTGCGATCTTACGGAGGCTTTGCTAGGCGATCGGCAAGTTGAGGAAAGCCTGATCTGTATCAGAATAGATGCTTTGCGCCGCTTTCGTGATTTTCAATATCTGAGGGGAATTGCGATCGCCAAACATATTCGCGGCAAGATTTATGTGCATCGTTTGCGTGAAGGCTTAGATGTCATAGATGAAGAGGCGATCGAAACCGCAGAGGATTCTTTACTCGATGCTTCTCTTACTTTTGAGCAATTTGGCATGATGCATGAGTATGCTAAGACGCTGTATGACCTAGCTGCTCTCTATCAGTTATGCAGTAGTTCCCAATATCAATATCAATATCAGGGTAAGTCCCTGCGATCGCTAGAATTATCTCTCAGCGTTCTTGATCAATTGAATATGGGCGATAGCCAACTTGCCTTACAAGTAGAAGCAATGCTTCATCAAGTCATGCGAGGTAGTTTCTAGAGATCAATGCGGCGCTTTGCGCCGCATTGATGGTTAATTAGAAAAAGTTGGCAGTGATTTTCACAACCGAAGTGCAGCTAGAATTAGGAGCCAATACCGTCAGATGTTCTTTTGTATTCAGAGAATTACGGGTTGCGCTCCAAGGTTCTAGACAATAGAAGTCTTTGCCCTTCACTGTCCAAAAGACTAGATAGGTATAGAAATCATCATACTCAATCTCAATCTTAAGTTTGCGATCGCCATCAATTACCGAAGTGGAACGACTTGCAAGTTTCCCAAACACTGAATCAATTTCATCTTGATCAAAGTCAAACTTACCATCAAAAGTAAAGTTCTGTTTTGTACGATTATCTTCATAACTTGTAGCAGGAATACCAACTTCGATCTGATTCTTATCGCCACAGAGAAAATAGGGATGGAAGCCAGAGGAAAAAGGCATCGGTGTAGATGAGAGATTTTTATATTCTTGGCGAATCTCTAAGGTATTACCACGCAGTTCATAGGTGAAAGCCAAATGAAAATCAAAGGGATAAGAAACTTTAGTTTGTTCATTGCTACTCAACTCAACGGTCAGCCCTGCTTTGCCATCATTACTTTGGGCTGTGGCTGTCCAAGGTAACTCACGCGCAAACCCATGTTGTTTAATTTTGTATTCCCTTCCATCAACACTATAGGTGTCATTGGGCAAGTTGCCACAGAGAGGAAACAAAATCGGATTGCCACCCCTAACACTCAAATCAGGATGGGTAAAACGCTCTGTATCAAGATAGAAGACTTCCTGTCCATTAATGCGCCAACTCGTCACAATACCGCCGCGTTCTGGCACAACTTCTATCTGTGCATTGGTGCTGTCATCAGACAGAGTATAGGTATGGTATTGATTTTGTTGAGAGGAAACTTTGTACACAAATTTTGTCCTGCAAGTTTATAAAAAACTAATACTTTTGAGATGTAACGGTGTGTCTCGCTTTGCGGGACACACCGTTACATCTTGCGAATTTATCCCAAGTTTACGTTAGTTTGGCATTCTGGACTATCCTCTCTAGCTACACAGCCAACAGGATAAGCAGTATGGTAAATGCGATCGCGTTTTCCAAATAATTGATAACGATGATCTCGAATCTGAATATAAGCTGCATCACCGATCGCTTTGAGCGGAGTGAGCGCACGATAGGACTCAATTAAAGATTTTCCCATGGGCAATAGTCGCCCAATTTCTTCAGCAGCATCGCTACCTTGCCATCTTTGATTAACATCAGTGCGATCGATTAAAATCATCCCCATTTCACAATCCTCAGATGTGACATTAAATTGCATCAACATCTGAGGATCTTGCATGGGGATATAAGCAAATAGACGACCGCGATCGAACTTCTCTAAGATGCTGACAAAATTAGCACAGAGATTACAATTACCGTCATAAATTACAACGTAGGACATAGCACTTCACAAATAATAGAGAGTAAGTTCGACGCAAAGCGTCGAACTTACTCTCTATTATCTAAAATTTACAAGGTCCTTTTTTACTGTTAGGGCAGATCGTCTCTTCATCGGTTTTTGGTAGCTTATTTTTGTCAAAATTTACACCCGTAAGATTAATTCCCGCCAACTTTGCGCCACTCCAATTAGCTCCATTTACCTGACTTCCTGTTAAATTTGCACCTCTCAAATCGGTCCCAGTCAAATCTGTATAGTTGAGCTTAGCGTTGGAAAGATTAGCTCTCTTTAGACTAGTAAAGCTAAGATTTAGACCCGATAGATCTTGCTCTGCAAGGTTGCGTCCTTCACGCTGCTCATTCACAATTTGCCAAGCTAATAGCATTGTCGAACTAAATTTTGTAGCCTTATCAGTTCCTTGAGCGCCAATCTTAGACTTTAATAAGTTAGCTCCTTCCATTTTTGCATTGGCAAAGTTAGAGAGAGTTAAATCTGCACCCTCCAGATCAACGAGATTCATTTGGGCTTTGCTAAACTCTGCCCAAACTACACTTGCCTGAATTAACCGCGCTCTACTTAAATTAGCGTTAGTGAAGTTAACTCCATCTAAATTAGCATTAGTAAAGTTTGCTCCCACCAGACTCGCATCCTGCATTTTTGCGCCTGTGAGAATCGCATTACTAAAGTCCACATTGTCTAACTTAGCTCCTTTAAAGTCAGCCTTAGTAAAGTCCTTACCACTTGCATCTTTAAAAATTCCCCATCGTAAACCGATATCAAAAATAGGTCGATTGAGGAAAGTATAGAGAAGGAATGCACCACCGATCGCCCCTAATCCAATTACAGGAATTTTGAGATAATCTTGCCATAGTGACTCTAAGCTGACACTAGGCATGGATATTTTTGGCAACTTCTTCGCAGGAGTGGCTACTTCTGATGGCATTGCTGGCGGCTCATAGTTATCTTCGGTAAATCGATTGAAATCTATTTGATCAGATCTAGCTGCCATGCGTGCTTGCGTTGCATCAAAGCCTGAAACTGGTTTGCGGCGATCGCAGGGAATTTCCCTAGTTTCACCAATGCCCGTAAGCTCCGAGCGGGACACAAGAGGAGGAGTACGATTGCGAGAGGAAGATTGGTTCCCTTCACTAATAGAAGTGATACTGTCAGATAGATCGCTACTATCAAGCAACCCTGACCAATCGGTAGTATCGTCATGAATCTCTAGCCCAAGATCATTAAAATCAGGCAATCCTGTGTCTTTTCTCTTGGGTGGAGTAGAGGAATTATAATCACGCTCTCTACCCTGTGATGGTCGTGCTGCATTAGTCCCTCCATTATTTGCTGCACTAGCTCCCGTCTTGCCTGCCGTATGGGGCGGCATCGCTCCCCTTGGTTCCACATATGGAGATCCACCCGTTGGCGATCGCAACACACCAGATAAAACTGTATCGGCATCTAACAATTCTGACCAACCCTCATCAAGGGAACCAATCGGTTTACTGGCGGGCTTATTCTGGATAGGAGGTGATACAGATGTTTTTTTTGCTTGAGCAGGACTACGTTTGGGAGGTAATGGTGGAAGAAAAGGTGGCGGCGGCGGCGGATTATTGACAGAAGGAGCAGTCATATCCTGAGTATTCATCGATGGCGGCAATGGGGCGATCGGCGGAGATGGCGGAGTCAAACCAGTAGATATAGCAGGAGGCACAAAAGCAGAGCCAAAATCATCGCCCGTTAACTGCGTATCTAAACTATCTAAATCAAAATCATCTAAAAAATCACGATCATTCGTATCCATGTCAAAACTTTCAGACAATGGCAGTTTTGATGGCAAATTCGGCAATAAATTTGATGGTGATTTTAATGGCAAATTTGGCGGTATTTGTGGTGGCGGAGGTAAGAAATCCCCCCTTTCAGGAATACGATTGGCTAATACCTCTGAATCAGACATATCACCATTTAATAGGTCATTAGCCAGAGCCTCTTCATGTAAATTTACTTCTAAATCGTAATCATTGATGAATTCATTATTTTGTAAATCATGGATCAATGCTTCTTCAAAGGGATCTGTTGCCGAGAAGTCTGGAGAAACTAAGTTATTTCTAGAATCAGTTACACTCAAAGGCGCACTTACAGGTGGAGGCGTAATTCCTGAAGTCAGATTTTTGGCGGAAGGGGTGGGAACTGGGATGGCTCGATTAGGAGTCAATGTTGTAAAAAGCCTATTATTACTAGTATCCGTAAGAGAAACTTCTGGAAAGTCCTCTTCATCAAAAGCATCTAGATCAAAATCTTCATTAATAATGCTGTCTAAATTAGCAAAATCGTCAAAATTTTCAGGATTTTCAGAATCCTGTGCAGTAATCACGTTATTTTTTTCTGAATTATCTGAATTATCTGAATTAATAGTTTCTACGGACTTGACTGCATCATTAGTAAAGTCATCAGCAAAATCTGAGTCAGTAATTTGCTCACTAATTTGCTCACGGAAAGGCTCACGGAAAGGCTCATTGAGAGTCTCGCTATCCCATTCTAAGGACTGCTCCATGCCACCAAAGTCAAATTCTTCATGGATCTGATTTTCTATCAATGCATTGGTAAAGGGTGATTCTTCAGCAGCATTAATTGCTAATTCTGACTCTTGATTCCATTCAAAATCATCATCAACCGCTATGCCTAAATCCGCATCATTAGCCCAATCAGCTTCATTATCTATTTGAGGTTCTAGTTCTAATTGACTGTCTATTAAATCGATCTTTGGCTCAACAGGTTGTTCCAAAACATTTTCAGTTTGTGGTGCGATCGCCCAATCATCTAATGTGCCGAAAGCATTATCGATTGATGTAGAAGAAATCGAATCAGCGACAATAGCAGGACTATCCCAAATAGCATCATCTGTGATCGCTATAGAGCTTTGATCATTTTGATCATTCTGCTCCCAATCACCAGCAAATACATCATCGATCGCATCAACATCTAAATCCGAGACTCCTGAAAGTTGAAACTCGTCCCAAGCTTGCTCTGGTGAATCTACAGAATTATTTTGTTCTGCTGATAAGTCATTAATTTCTGCTATTTCTTCAACAGTAGCTAAATCTTGAGAATCTTCAATTACATCTTGTAGATCTTGAAATTCATCATCCAATTCTTCAATATTGAATTCTTCAATCAGATCATCAGCTAACAGTTCTGATGGTGATAAATCATCAATTGATGGATCTATTAAAAGCCCTACTGATGGATTTACTTGCAAATCTTCTTGATATGTAAACTCAGGTGAATTATTGGGGATTAACGCTGCGTCGTCAGCAAAGTAATCGTTAAATTGATTAGATTCATTAGAATAACTAGTGTCATTCACAATACCCGAAATTTCAATTGGGGCTTCAAAAGAATCCTCGATAAGACCTAAGTTAGAGTATGAGCTAAATTGACTATCATTATTTTCTAAATCTCCAAAATCATTATCCCAGTCACTACTGCTGGCATTATCCGCATCAAAACTATTTTCAAAGAATCCAGATAGTTCTCTAATTTTACCTTCGGTAATATCAAGATCATTTTGTAACTCATTACTAGTAGCATTTTCTGAATTGTCAAATCCAAAGGAATTTAACCCATCAAAATCTGCATCCTCATCAAAACCTAAACTATCTAGTCCAAAATCTTCATCTAGTGGATTTTCTAAACCATTAAATTCTTCAGAAACCTGAAATGATTTATTTGACGGAGTGATCTCTTGATATCCAGATTTCGGTTGGATATTATCTGGATCGTCCATTCTCGTCTTGATATCACTAACAATCAACCAGTCGATATCATCACCAGCATTACTATTTTGACTGGCTGACACAACATTTTTTTTGAAAGTAGAATTCTCAATTGGTTCATCCAAGCCTAGCGATCGCAACCATTCTAAATCCTCTAAATCATCATCATCAGACTGTTTATTTACCGATTGAGCAGATGTGTTTGTCGATAAATTGTTTACTACTTTTTGGGGTTCTGGATATCCGCCAATTCGCGTACTAAAGTCAGACATAATCATCCAATCGACATTAGCCGCATCAGAATCTATTGATTGCTTTTTGTCTGGCTGGTTAGCCCCTGAGCCTTTTTGCGGCTTGTTGTTGTTGGATGTCATGAATCAATCCTTGCCATTGTTTTCGAGATTGCACCTAACGGTACTTTTTGCTTTAGATTGCAACTTATTGGCTATATATTTGGCTGCGAACTATAGCTTAGCAATAATATTAATGTGATTTCAATAAACTTAACAGCAATTAGTATCGGACTTACGCATTGGGTAGGTTTTGTGTACTACAAAAAAGTTTTTGAAAGTGCGGCTCTGCCGCACTTTCAAAAACTTTTTTGATTTTTAATTTAGCGCAAAGCGCTGTGACAAAGAAATTTACCGATTTTTATGGCAGCCTCTTGCAAAATTGTGGGTGGATAAACTAATGCAAATCTTACATAGCCCTCACCATGTTTGCCAAAACCCGAACCGGGGGATAGGGCGACCCCAGTAGCATTAATTAAGTCTAAGCAAAATTTAACGGAATCATGGGCATAGCGATCGGGCAACTTTGCCCAGAGATACATGGTGGCTACGGGGGTAGGAATTTCCCAGCCGATCGCCTTCAGGGCGGCGATCATCACATCGCGGCGCTCTTGGAATGTGGTGACTACATGATCAATTGATGCGCGATCGCCTGCAAGCGCTTTAATTGCGCCCCGCATAATGCCTTGATATTGATTGAAATCAACGGCGGCTTTGATTTGGCGCAAAGCCTTAATTAGCTCGCGATTGCCAACGGCAAAACCAACGCGGAAACCGCCCATGTTATAGGACTTGGACATGGTGAAAAATTCGATGGAGATTTGCCGATCGCGATCGGCTTGCAAAACTGAGGGTGGATGTGAACCATCAAAAACCAAATCGAGATAAGGAAAGTCATGCACTAATGTAAGATTATGCGCTTGACAAAATGTGACCGCAGATTGGAGGAATTCTAAAGAAGCGATCGCTGTTGTCGGGTTGTGGGGATAGCTCAACACCATCATTTTTGACTGGGCTAATACCGCCGATGGAATATCAGCAAATATGGGTAAAAAATTATTTTCTGCGAGTAATGGCATTCCATAAATCTGCCCGCCTGCTAGGTGAATACCGCCATAATGGGAGGGATATCCAGGGTCTTGTAAAAGGGCAAAATCCTTGGGATTGAGCAGGGCTAGGGGTAAATGGGCTGTCCCTTCTTGCGAACCAATCAGGGGCAGTACTTCTGTCTCAGGATCAACCTCAATATCAAATCTTTGCTTGATCCATGCTGCTACTGCCTCACGAAAATCAAGGGTGCTACCAAAGAGGGAATATCCGTGCGTCTTTGGATCATTTAATGCTGCGGCGATCGCCTCTAAGATAAAGGTGTCCGTGGGCAAATCGGACGAGCCAAGGGATAGGTCAATTATGGGTATTCCTGCGGCTTTGACCCGACTTTTGGCATTGTCCATATCAGCAAATACGTTGGACTGTAGCGGCTGAAGGCGATCGGCAAATTGCATAATATATGGGAAAAATCAAGATATAACTAATTTTACGCCAACTAAACCTATAGCCAAATAAAGGTCAGCAACCCATCGCGCTGCTGACCTTTGTTATGTAAGATTTTTGGTGGCGCGGCTTCGCCGCGCCACCAAAAAATCGGTTCCTTATTTTACGGGGCAAATCTAATCGCCCAAACTTTCAGACGCTTGCGATAACATAGGAGCAGTTGTCGAAATTATTTGGAGAAAAACAATGGCTTGTTGTAGTGCAAAGTCTAATCTTGCTAAGGCTGTAAAATTACACCGCAATTTTCATTTCAAAACTGGACTGTTGCTGGATCAAGGCGTGCGCCTGTTTGGTGTCCATAAATTTCCCCTAACCAAACCATTTTATAAAGCCGCCAAGGTTGTAGGTTACACCAATGTTTCTCTCGCGAGTATTGCACTTGTCTTGCTAGAAGATTAAGATGGCAATTAGCACGATTTATATACAGGGAAATTTCGTATGATTACATTGACTGAAGCAGCGATCGATCGCGTAAGAAATCTCCAAAGCCAACGGGTCACTTCTGCACCTCTTCGATTGGGCATTAAGCAAGGTGGTTGCTCTGGATTGTCCTATTTAATGGACTTTGCCGAACAATTGGAATCTGAAGATAATGAGTATGAGTATAACGGTGTCAAAATTGTGATCAACAATAGCAACTTACCGCAGTTGCAAGGGTTGGAACTCGATTACACCGAAGATTTATTGGGTGGCGGTTTTCGTTTTCGCAATCCTAACGCCAGCAAGTCTTGCAGTTGTGGAACTTCCTTTGCCACTCCTAAAGAGGTTGGCGCACCCGTAGCTTGTAGTTAAACAATAAAGGCGGCGCGATGCGCCGCCTTTAAGTAAAAAAGTTAAAAGCGTTGCAAAGCAACGCTTTTAACTTTTTTGTTTGGATTTGAGCGTAAGTCGTTAACTACAGGGTGGCGTACTCAGATTCGAGGCGATCGCTATTTCTTTCCATCTCCATTTCTAGGGGTGAAGTGGACATTTGGACTTCTTGGAAATAAATAATATCTTTGCGGGGATCAACCTCGCCAGTTTTAATTCGCAAATTATCACCCACTTGGATCTGGCGATTAATTCGCATTGGTAACTTCAAACCCAAATCTTCGATCAGGACTAGCGCTAGTTTTTCATTTTCGCGCAACCAGTCCAGCATTAGCGCTTCCCACACCACATCCTTGTTGCGACGTAAATATTCTAAGCTCCAATATTTGACCGATTGCCGCTCGACCTGATTGGCATCCCAAATTGCAGGATCGATCGCCTGCAAAATAGCCGTCAGCATTTCCGCCGTAAAGGGTAAAGGTTGATCACGCAGGAAAGCTTTAATTTGCCAATGGGCTAATAAATCGCTATAACGACGAATTGGTGATGTCACCTGTGCGTAAGCATCAAGCCCCAAACCTGCATGGCGCGAAGCGTATAGCCCCAAAGAACCTTTGGTCATGCAGCGACAGATCGCAAATTCGCGCACAGGTCCCGATGGCAACTGCATCAAGGTATCGAGGGGTGGTAATTCGGGCTGTTCTTGGTAGCGATAGGGGATGGGAATATTATTGGTTTGCGCGAATCTGGCGGCGACCTCACCTGCGAGGATCATCATCTCCGCGACCAATTGCCGAGAGAAGGTGTCCTCCATCAGTTCTAAGGTCAGGCGATCGCCCCACCTAGGATCAGATTTCGAGGCAACTTTGACACTGGTATCAGGTAAATGAATTTCGATCGCCCCCTGATCAACGCGCCACTTTTTGCGGAGACGGGCAAAGTCGGCAAGGCGATCGAGATCATCCTCAACGCCCAGTTGCAGCATTTCTTCGACATCTTCATAGGTGAGGCGATAGTTGGGCTTCACCAAGCTAGTCATAATTTCATAATGAGCAACTGCACCAACTTCATCCAGATCGACCGCGAAGGAAACTGCATGACAGACCTTATTCTCGATCAAGCTCATGGGGCCAGCCGCTAATTCGATGGGGAACATCGGGATCACGCCTGTGGGCAAATAGACACTTGTGCCACGCTTACGCGCATCCTTATCGAGGGGACTATCGGGATCGAGCCAACGGGTGGGATCGGCAATGTGAACCCAAATCCGCTTACGACCATCTGCTAAAGTCTCAATGCTCAGACCATCATCGATTTCGGTGGTGCTGATGTCGTCAATCGTATAGACATGCAGATGGGTGAGGTCGCGCCGCAAGTCTCCCATATGGTCAGCAATTGGCGCAGTGAAACATTCCTGCGCGGCGGCGATCAATTCATTGGCAAAGCGGATTGGAATCTGGCTACGCAGTAAATTCAGATTTTCATGTTCGCCCCAAATGCCAAGATCAACGAGCATTTGAAATGCTGCTTGTTCATTTTTGGGACGTTTTGCAAAGCTTAAAAGCTCTTGAGCGGCGGCTTTGTCTGAGGATTCATCGCCATTAAGAGCATAACGTTCTAGACAATCTAAGCGACTGCGATCGCTGGTTGTCCATTCAACTTCGCCACCCGATAGTTTGGTTGTAATCTTTTGCTGAAATTCTTCCAGCAATTTAGCGCGTTGGGCGGCAGCTTCCGCTTGGTGCTTTAGTTCTGAGACTTGCGAATTTGAGCGCGGTTCGTAGAGATCGCCCTTTTGCTTAAAATAAATTTTGTCATTACTTAGCAAACAATAGGAGGCGTAGGAAGTAACAGCCGAAGTCTCTGAAAATAGGAGATTAGCAAGATCATTGGGATTAGTGGTTTGGCTATCCTCGATCAAAATTTCCCAAGCAACTTCAAGGCTAGAAGGATCGAGAAAGTTCTCTACTTTTTCCAAAAATGAGGGAATTTGCCTATAGGTAAAGCTAGAACTTTCACCACTAGACTTAATAATGTAATTAATCTCACGGGGGTGAATGGTGTGGGTATTGCCGTTTTCATCGATCGCTTGAAAGTGTTTTTTGCCTTCAGGACGATCAATCACGACAAGGCGGCGATCGCCATGCAATTTCACTTCGACTAGCGTACCTTTTTCCAAAATAGCCCCTTGTCCACCAAAGCCAAGAATTTTCTTTAGTATTCTACCTTTTTAGCATTAGTTTTCAAAAAGAAAGGCGGCGCATCGCGCCGCCTTTCTTTTTGAATTTATTGAATTTATAGATACTAAGCAATTTCGGATTGCATAGCATTAGCGATCGCCCCCACCGCAGAAGCGGCGATCGCGGGTTGGTAAGAAATAAGTACAGTTGATGTTGATTGTGCTGGTTGTTTAGGAGATGACATCATCGCCGCACCAAGAACTAGCAAGGCAATACTAGATTTAAGTCTAAAAGTGCTATTCATCTTGCTATTCCTCCAACAACGTTGTGCTAACGTGCCTAATGACTAAATTTACGTCTTTTTGTTTCCTGTAGCCTTATAAAAGCTGCATTTAAAAAGTAGTTTTGTTACATTCAATGATAATCGTTATATTCCAATAAGAATGTAATTTAAACATCAAGGTTTGGGTGATCTGCGTCACATTATTGTCAGTTTAATTACAAATAGGCAATCAAACTGACAAATCCAAAATAATAAAGAAGAGTGGCAGCGCTTCGCGCTGCCACTCTTCTTTATTATTTTGGAGCTAATTTTGAGGAAAAAGGCGTTTAATGTATCGATTAATTTGTGATTGAGCGTAGGCCTTTGCCTGTGCTGAATTTGCAGAATTGATCGTTGCTAAGTCAGAATTTGACGGATCTGGACTGATTGCTTCATTTTGTCCATTCTCAGAAACATGATCCGCAGATTTTTCTGGCTCTAAAGGTTGCTCAGCAATTGGCTCATTGGGGATTTCAACTTGGGTTTCTGTAACTGTGCGCTCGACCGAGTTGGCAATTACACTCTCAGGCGTAGCGGTGACACTGGTATGCACATAGGTTTCCGTAGTCGATCGCTCAATAATATTGTCACTATTCAGATTTTCAGTTTGACCGAGAGATGCAGGAGACTGGGTAAAATTAGCCGCTACAAATTTATTTTTTAAAGGCTGAGCAGCAGAATAGGTATGGGTAAATGAATAATTTGTAGGGGAAGGGCTATTTGTCGTTTCTAATTTAGTTTCTAATTTAGTTTCTAATTTAGTTTCTAAATCTTTAGCGATCGCAGGACTAATCTCTTTCTCAACTGAACCCTGTTCCAAACCGCTAATTAATGAACATGGTGGCACGATCGCGCCCTTCCCAATTACTGCCCGAACAATGGAACTAGAAGCACCAATACAAGCACCCTCGCCGATTTTGCTAGTGCCATATACTAAAACCCCTGCCCCCAAATTTGCCCCAGCCGCAATTTCTAATAGTCCACCTTGGGCGTGCAGCACAGCTCCCATCCCGATACATACACCCGCGCCAATCGTAATCTTTCCGCCTTGATCCGCTTGAATTAACACTCCCGCCGCGATCGCCGCCGTTTCATCGATCACTACATCCCCAACAACATAGGAGCGAAAATCTCCGATCGGTTCTAAGGGTGGTAGGTAGTTCGATTGCATA
The DNA here is from genome assembly GCA_002325645.1 of Pseudanabaena sp. UBA1465. Taxonomy (GTDB): domain Bacteria; phylum Cyanobacteriota; class Cyanobacteriia; order Pseudanabaenales; family Pseudanabaenaceae; genus Pseudanabaena. Next base: position 3,933 of record DCSN01000191.1, on the reverse strand, counting down.
TTTTTATACTTTTTAGTCTCTAAACAGAGAACCTCGCAAAGCGAGGCTCTCTAAAAATCAATTACTTGTCAATTACTTGACGGGACGTTGAATGATGCCTTCAAATACGCGACGCTTTGCTTTAGGATCAATGCCTAGCAAACGCACATATTCATCACCATGCTCATCTAAACAAGCTTCCAAAGCCCGAATGACTTCAGACTCATTGGAGGCGGCGATCGGTGAACAGCTAAACCAAGAACTAGTACGGAAATGGCGCTCATCGGCATGTTCAGTACCGATACGGTAGCCCTGAGCCAAAAGTTGACGAATCCGCGACAACATATCGCCATTAATTCTGCCAGCACTACCACCACCATAGGAGCTATTGCTAGAATTGCTGACCTTAACCGCAGTGCGAGCCGCAGTTACGGGCTGACCACCGGGACGATGGATCAGCAGTTCGACTACGCGGCGCTTTGCCTTGATGTCAACACCAACTAGACGCACATATTCATCGCTATATTCGGCAATGTAATTTTCTAAAGCCGCGATCGCTGCCGATGGGTTGCTTGCCGTAATCGCAGGAAGGGTTTGCCAAGAAGTAGTACGGAAATGGCGCTCATCGGCATGTTCAACACTAATGCGATGACCTTGAGCCAAAAGTTGACCGACAGTAGCTGCAACATCACCACTCGCAGCACCATTACCGTTAGCGCGAGGAGCAGTGTAACTTGCCGTTGCACCATTAGACTGACCAATGCTTACAGCTTGGCTATCGGCGCGTTGAATGATGGTTTCGACTACGCGACGCTTAGCCTTAGGGTCAACACCGACCAAACGCACATACTCGCCTTCATGTTCAGCCAAAATGCCATTTAAGGCAGCAATTACAGTGGATTCATTGGATGCGGTGATCGCAGGGCCAGTTTGCCATGATGCGGAACGGAAGCGGCGGGCATCGGCGTATTCAGTACTAATCCGATAGCCCTGTGCCAAAAGTTGACGCACTTGACCAGCGATATCAGCATTGTTATTGCCGTTATTACTAGCAGCAGAACCGTTTGAGGTGGCTTTAGGTGCGCTGCCATTACTAGGAGCCACATTGCCGATCGCCGCCGCCTTATCGGTGGGGCGTTGAATAATTGTTTCGGAAACACGACGCTTTGCTTTAGGATCGACCGCAACTAAGCGGACATAATCACCTTCATTTTCCACTAAAGCAGCTTGCACAGCATTAATCACTGTTGTAGCTTCAGATGTATGTGGAACAGCATGAGATTGCCAAGATCCACTGCGGAAGCGACGCACATCTGCGTATTCAACCGCGACATGGTAGCCCTGACCTAAAAATTGTCGTATTTGCTGCGCTAAATCCCCAGCCATAGATCCATTCCTCTCTGCGTTTATATCGGTAAGGTTGTGATTAATTTGATTAGAAATTTGATTAGAGTTTGGCTTATTAATTTGTGTATTAAGCTGTTTATTAAAACCTGACGCAGAATTTCTGCTTGGTTGTGGCGATTTCTCTTGTTGCTGGCGAATCGGGGTAATGCAGGCAATATCAGCAGCACAGCGATAACCTTGTCGCAAGGACTCGTTGACACCGACAACATGGTTTGCAAAATTTTGATCTGATTCGCGCACATTCGGTAGCAGATCGGCTTGTTGCTGTGTTGTAATCACTGCACCAGAAGGAACATACTTGCCAGCAGGGATTTCTACATCTTGGACAAGAGCGTGTAAGGAAATAATGCAGCCGTCACCGACCCGCGCATTAAATATCGTGGAACGGAACCCAATAAAGCAATTGTTTCCAACATAGGCTGGCCCATGAATTAGAGCCATGTGCGTAATGGAAGTGCTATTGCCAATCCAGACGGAATAATCTTTGCCGTCATCGCCAACCACACGACCTTTTTCAAGCCCATGAATGACAACGCCATCTTGGACGTTCGTGCTGTTACCAATGTGAAAAGGATTGCCCTCATCCGCACGAATCGAAGTGCCGGGGGCAATCAGAACATTTGCGCCGATATATACGTCGCCAATCAGATTGGAAAAAGAGTGAACGTAGGCGGATGGATCGATTTTGGGTTCTGCCAAGTCCCTAGACCAAGGTGTAGGGGGAGCAGCAAAGCTACGAACTACCATAGTGACTATTGCATTCTCTCATTGTATTTTTTGCTGTAGAGAGTGCGATCGCTCAGACTAACTGTATCGATAATGGCGACAACGGCCGCATCAATCGGACGATTTTCACTGCCTTGTACCTGTCTTGCACCACTACCACGCGTGAATAAAACCCATTCATCTACGCCAGCACCAACAGTATCAGTGGCAACTTCATAGTCTGGGAGTAACTGCCCTTGGAGATCAACAAGTTGCAAGAGCAGAAACTTACTTCCCGACAGATTGGACTCTTTGTAGGTACTGACGACCGTACCGTAAACCCTAGCAATTTGCATATTGTTATAAGTACGTTTCCAGAATGAAATGGACGTGATGGAAATACAAGATCACGCTAGCCGAGCAGATACGTAGAGCAAATCCTAGTACGATCGCGCTAGTTAAAGCTCTACTATGGACGGTTGATAGGACGGATCGAGTTTACATTGTCACGAAACTGATCGACTTCTTCGGTGTAGCGAATTGGTAGAACGTATTCGAGGTTTTCGTGAGGACGCGCAATGATGTGGGTGGAAAGTACTTGTCCGCCGTTTACACGCTTTACGGACTCAGTACCTGCTGCTACTGAAGCTTGTACTTCGGATACGTCACCACGGACGATAACGGTCACACGACCACTACCGATCTTTTCGTAACCAACTAAGGTGACGCGAGCAGCTTTGACCATAGCATCGGCTGCTTCTACAACGGCAGGGAAACCAAGGGTTTCAATCATTCCAACTGCGATCGCCATAATTCATGTACTCCTGAAAAAATAAATAATGAAAATTCAGTCTTTTGATACTTTTTTGAAAAAATCTTTTTGAGACAATCACAAAATAAGCAAATTTAAAAAGCAAATTGTTCTACTTCTCGCGTGTAGCGAATTGGTAAAACATACTCTAGATTTTCGTGTGGTCGAGCAATGGTGTGAGTCGAAACAACTTCGCCCCCATTGACTCGATTTGCAGCTTCAACACCAGCAGCGATGGATGCTTTCACCTCAGAGATATCACCCCTGATAATGACAGTTACCCGTCCACTACCAATCTTCTCGTAACCCACAAGGGTAACACGAGCAGCTTTGACCATGGCATCCGCCGCTTCTACAATTGCGGGGAAGCCTCTAGTCTCGATCATTCCAATACCGATCGCCATAATTTAAGTCAGTGTCCTTAAGACTCTCTAAAAAAACTGAAGTTCTCGCGATTATATCTATCAAAAGATGTAGATGCACGAGCGCAACTATTGATCTTAGCTATGATCGGTTCGCTTAAAACATCAAATTTTAAATTTTTAATACAAAATAAAAATGAGATGACGTTTGGCGGACTTTTGTAACTGCCTTAATGCAGCTATTTTTTCGCAGCTAAATTTACAGATATTTTTTGACTTGACAAGAACAATTGCTTATCTATAAAGCCCATAAAATCTATAAAAATTTTATAAAGTATACAGACAAGTATTTATTACTATAGACATAGCCATGTTAAATCTGAATAATCACAGAAACTGAATAGTATAGAAATATTCAACTCTATCTTTATATATACGATAGCTATTGGCGGTACATTTGACAACATAAGCCGTCATGATAAATCTAAATAGTCTATATAAAGCTGGCTTATTGAGAACTTATTGAGCTATGTCGCTAGGCTTGTCTACGAAGTTACAGCACTTTGCGCTGTGGTGGAGTGTCAAGAGTCGATTACGGCGTAGAAGCGAGTTGGTTTAATCTGAGCATTTTTTGAGTAGATGCTTATGTGAACTACCAGACGCTGACCG
>DCSN01000214.1 GCA_002325645.1 Pseudanabaena sp. UBA1465 | reverse complement strand
TTATTCACTGGGAAGGGAGTAGAAAACGCTATATAGTTTATAATCAAATAAATAATAATGATAATCATTATCAAATTTAAAATCACATAAATTTAGGTGAGGAACTACTCTGTGAACAAAATTTGGTCTCAACGAGTGCAAACGTCTCTAATGGGCGCGATCGCTATGTCAGCGATCGGGATTAGCAATGCAGCGAGTGGATCTGCTCAATCTCAACAGTTGAACTCAGTAGCAACTCAGGATGTAATCGGGCAAAATGTCACATCAGTTTCTCAACTTAGCGATGTGCGTCCTACCGATTGGGCTTTTACCGCTTTACAATCCCTAGTTGAGCGCTATGGCTGCATCGCAGGATATCCCGATCGCACCTTTCGCGGGAAACAAGCTACGAGCCGTTATGAATTCGCCGCAGGACTCAATGCTTGTTTGGACAAAATCAATGAAATTATTTCCGCAGGTTTAGCTGATAAGGTGAGCAAAGAAGACCTTGCCACATTACAAAAGCTGCAAGAGGAATTCGCCGCAGAGTTGGCAACCTTGCGCGGTCGTGTGGATGCACTGGATGCAAAGACTACTAAACTCGAAGCACAGCAATTCTCGACGACGACGAAACTCGACGGGCAGGTGATCGTGGCGGCGACAGCCAGTGGCTCAGGTACAAGTAATTTGTTCACCCCTAATGGAACTTTATCGGGAAATTCAGGCAACGCAAATACAACCCTGATTAGTCGGGTGCGCCTGAACTTGAATACTAGCTTTACAGGTGAGGATTTATTGCTAACTCGTTTAGAGTCGGGTAATGGTGGTGCTACCGTTGCCAATTCCTTTGATGCTGCTGGTGATATTTTCCGAGGTTTTGCAGGGTTAAAAAATGCTTCTGTTGCCGATTATAGCGAGGTCGGTAATACCTTTTCCCTAGGACGTTTGCGCTATGATTTCCCAATCGGCAAAGACATTAGAGCTTCCCTTGGACCTGTAATTGCTTTGAATGATCATCTAGATAAAAATAGCTTTGCCAATGATGAAGCCGTCGATTTCTCAACCCGTTTATTCATCAACAATCCTCTGATTTTACCTCTAAATGATGGGGCTGGTGCGGCGATCGCATGGAATATTAATGGCAGTGCTTTCACGCTCAGGGCAGGATATGTGGCAGCAAATGCTAGTAGTGCGAATAATAGTGCTAATGCTGATCCTGCTTCACCCAATGGAATCATTAATCAAGGATTGTTTGGAGATTCCTATCAAGGTACATTTGAGCTAGAGTTTGCTCCTAAAAATGGCGATGATGATCAACCTTTTGCAGTACGATTCCAATATACCCGTGCGGCGATAAATAATCTTGATTACAGCACAGGTGGCTTAAATCTTGAGTGGGCTTTTAACAAAGCGATCGCCCTTTTTGGTCGCTATGGATTTGGCAATATCAGCAATCGTGGTAATGCGATCGCCACAGCAATGCCGACCTATATTAATGCGGGTGTAACCAGCGATTCGATCAATCCTCAAACATGGTCAGCAGGTTTAGCATTTCCTGATCTATTCAAAGAAGGAGCAATGGCGGCGATCGCGGTTGGACAGCCTTTAATCGAGAATACGATCGGCAATGCTACACAAACCAATCTCGAATTGTTTTATCGGTTCCCAATTTCTAGCAATATCAGCATTACACCCGATTTACAGTTTATCTTCAATCCCAATAACAACAGTGGCAATAGCACCGTCACTATCGGTACATTGAGAACGGTATTCACCTTCTAAAAAAAGTAGGACTTACGCAAAAATGGCTTAAAACTTCCATTGCATCGTAAGGGCAATTCATGAATTGCCCTTACGATGCTTTCTTTTTATTCCCAAGTTTCTAGCTCGATCGCCACGTTGCGAAATAACGCCAGAATGCGATCGCGTCTGACTTCAAAATTCGCTGCCACCAGAATAAAGCCAATCCCTGCGATGATGCCTAAAGCCCACATTAGGAAAGAATATTGAGTTACTAAAATCACCGCCTGGGTCAGGACTAACAGAATAAAGGTCAGCGTTCCCATAAATAGATAGGCTCTGATCCGAAAGGCAAGTCCTGTCATGATAAAGATGAAACTCAAAACCCAAGTCGCAATGGCAACATTGGGATCGTTGAAAGAATACAGAAAGGCGATTAGTCCCATGCCGCCACTGAGTAGACTGCGAAGGGTATGGCGCAAAGCTTTAGTGCGTGACGATAGTAGGTTTGGTTCAACTTGAGCGAAATATAGTCCAGAGAAACCAATTACACAGATATTAATCAAGAATTTGAGACTGGAGGATAGATCGAGACTGGAGGATAGGTTTGCGAAAATTGCCCAATCCCATAGAAATACGGTGATATAGGTGAAGCGAACTTCCTCTCTAACCTTTGCATAGATACTATAAAAGATACCGACAATCAATAAACATGGGGCGACGATTTGCGTCTGGGTGATCAAGATCAAAATCAGAGGCAATGCTAAGGCGTAGTTATGCCAAGGTTCCTCTGACCATTCCCATTCCTCCCAAGGCGGCAGATAGAGAATCACCGAAATCATACAGGCGATCGCGGCGGCATAGGGTTGCATCACATTAGCGATTAACCAAGGGTTGGGAAAGGCAAAGTAGAGGAAATAGGCGATCGCGCCGATCGCGGTAGTGATGCCTGTATAAATCCAGAGGGGGGATCGTCTTCCTTCTAAAACTGCATAGGCAGTTAAGGCGATCGCCAAACATCCGCCGAGCAATCCACCCGTTACGGAAGGAATATACAAACTGGCTGCCCCCAAAAAGATGGCACTAGCCGTCCAATGCAAATGAGCAGAGATGGTAATTTCCTTTGGGGAAAGCCTCAAATATGGCACGATCCAATCGCTGAAAATTTTGTAGGCGTAGGCGATCGCGCAGCCGAGGGTAGCTAAAATCACTAAGCCATCGCCAAAGCTGCCACCTTGAGAATTAGATACCATTTGATAGAACAGTAACTCATAGGCGGAAAACGTGGCGACGACCATCGACAGATAGGTGAGAGCCTTGAAAAGGGGATTAGACTGGGAAGCTCTGCGCCCAATACCAATGCCGATTAGGGAAGTGCTAAGGGAAAAAAGTCCTGTGAGGCTAGTGAAATTACCGATTCTAAATAGAGAACCCATAATTCCGTAAATCAAGGGAACGACATCCCAACTACGCGGATATTCATTTTTGCCTGTGCGCTGCATCCACCAATCGCCGAGTAATTGGGTAACAAAACCAAGGGCAAGATTGGCGATCGCCAGTTCAATTACAGAACCATTAAAAACCGCGATCGCGCCTGAGGTGAGTAGTTCAATACTCCATGCAATCCCCCATTCTGTCCAAAAGGGCGGCATTTTTCCACTTTGCCATATCCGATAAATTAGTCCTAGGGTGACTAAAATTGTACTAGGCAGGAGATCGATAAATAATTCGCTTAATTGGACACTTCGATCAAATCCAAAAAAGAAGCTGGCTAACGCTGATTGCAGAATTAATAGGGCTGTGGACAGCAGAACTGCCCAGATATCAAAGGCTTGAGCATAGGATTGGTTAAGCGGCAAATTTAAATTAGGAACATGGCGATCGCGGCGATATTTGAGCCAATGATTGAGAACATACAGCAATAAAACACTGACTATTGCGCCATTTACTCCAAAGGTAAATTGAGCGATCGCGCCATCCCCAAATTTGAATTTCCAGAGCATCGCCGCGATAAATAATAATCCATAGCCGACAGTGTTAAAGGTGGTCAACAGCGATTTATTGCGGCGAGTATTAACTAACATCAAGGCGAAGGCAACACCTAAACCAATCAGCCGCGAACCTTCTTCTGGCCATGTTAGCAATTGGGCGATCGCTAGTCCTGCAATGCTGAGTTTAATCGCTAAATTGCGATCGGTAAATTCGCGCCAAGTCCCTAAAAATGTAAGTGAGAGTGGTACGGATAACCAAGCCACGCCCCAATAACGACTATTGATCGCCAAGACACTGGTAAAGCCCAGCCTTTCTCCTGCGATCGCAGCATTCCATAGCAAGATATAACTTAGGGCTGCCAAACTTGCGCCAATATACCAAGCACTATCTCGCCATGCGTGCAAATGAGGATTTTCTCTCCTCTCCCCTTGGGAGAGGGGCTGGGGGTGAGGGCTGGTTTCATCACTTAGGGCAATAGCTTGCAGCTTAAACTTGCCGATCGCTAAAACAGCGCTCCATTCGATTAGCATTGCCACCAGTAGAAAGCCGATCCATCCAAAAATCGAATTAGAACTGGTATATAAATAAGTCCCTAAACTAATAGCGATCAAACTCACAATGTGAGCGCCATAAACCAGCCCACTTAAGTCTTTACTGGTAGGCGATCGCCTTGCTTGAAGGACTAATAGGGTAATTGCGGAAAGGGTTAAATTTGCAAATAAAGTGTGTAAATTTGGGAAACTTAAACAGCTAAGTAGAACGCCAAAGCCTAGGGCTAATAATTCACCACGCAGGGCTAAATTAGGCTTTTGGCGATCGCGATAAATAGCCGCAATCACTAAAGTTAAAATCAGATAGGGAAATAGTAAGACTCCCAATAAATTAATTTCAGAAGTCGTGCGAAATATCACCAACAATTGCTTTAAGGTTTGCTCTCCCCATGCTTCGGGAATTAATCTTTGGATTAACCAAATCAGTTGTAGTCCCCAAAGAAATAGATAATTTAAATACTTTGGTGCTTCTAATTTGAACAGGCGATCGTACAGGAACCACACAATCAATAAACTAACCGTGAAAGCTTGCCAAGGATATTGATCCCAAACCGCTACGAACCAACCTAAAACCAGTAAAATTTTGCCTAGGTTATTTTGGAAGGATAAAACCGATGGATTATGGGGAGTGGCGATCGCTGATTTATCTTGCAATCCTTGCAATCGTTGATTTTTATTGGTGATTTGCACCAGCACCCAACCACAGACACCAAAGGCTAAACCCAATTTAAAAATGGAAACATTGCTAAATAGGAGCGCTCGACTAACTAATAAAACTGTGCTGTAAGCACCCGCAATCAAGGCTAAGGGGAATGTAGAACTATCGGCGGTATTGAGTTTCTGATCGCGATTGAGAAAGGTAGAAGTGGCGATCGCGCCAATCCCCAAATAGACGGAAATTAATGCATAGGATGGAAATAGCCGCCAACCTAAATGTAACCAAGCCAGAATCAGAATTACGGCGATCGAAATCTGGCTAAGCTGTCGCGGCGATCGACTTCGCCCTTTACTCTCATCTGCAATTATTTGGGATTCGCGAAACAGAAAAGAGGTTTGTAATAGAAAAACAGCAATAACTGACAGCAAACAACCTGCGATCGCGCCTAATCCAATTCCCAGAGGATTGGTTAATAAACCTAATCCATCCATTGCCCAAAAATTGGCAGGAACTAGCAGCAATGTCACCAATTGCAAAGCGCGAGTGGTCAGGCGTAAGCGCTCATTTTTGCTTGTCCAAAATCCGACCCCAAAAAATCCAAGGGTGTAGGTAAACAATAACAAATACTGCCCCTGTGCTGAAAAATTATTCCATTGACTCGCAGCTAATAATCCTGAAGAAACGACCACAAGGAACACGCCCAAAAATAGCAGCCACATGGTGCTAAATTCCGACAGTAGCGATCGCACAGTTTGCGCGACTTTACTAGGTGGTTCAGTCGCTTTAGTGGCGACGGGCTTAGCCTGAGCAACAGGCGATCGCGCTAACCGTGAACCAGAAATATTGGCATCACTGGCGATCGGTTCATTCCCAATTGATTTGCCAGTTGATTTGCTAATTGATTTGCTAGAAGTTCGCACTTGTTTGGGAACTTCTGCTTCAATTTCGCAAACAAAACGATTTCTACATAAAATCCTGACCTGATCATCATTGAGCAAGCCGAGTTCTAACCACAAATCTAGACCTTGTAAAATTACATCGTTTTGGATAGCGACTACAATCAGACGCTTACTAGCTGCTTGCTGATTGCGCCATCGAAAATCTACTTCTGAAATTAGTTCCCACTCAAACCAAGCGTCTAAGCCCTCAAAGACAACGTTATAGGGAACTGAAATCTCTAGTTCGAGGCGTAAGTACTGCACGGAGACTGGTGGCATGGGCGATCGCTCCAAGTCAAAAATCAGAGATCGAATTCATTATGTCTGATTTCGCACCTATTTTTTTTCGCGCCTTATTCGGATTGGACTTATTTCGGGCGTGTTTTACTCCCTTCCCACCCAAAGAATAGGCGTTACAAAGTGAATAATTAGGCGTGCGCGGCGAAGCCGCGCACGCCTAATTATT
>DCSN01000257.1:379-8212 GCA_002325645.1 Pseudanabaena sp. UBA1465 | reverse complement strand
ATGAGTGTCGGGTATGTCACTCGGCACATAGAACCAAGAGATGGGGGTGTGCGGCTTTGCCGCACACCCCCATCTCTTGACTGGGAAGGAAGTAATATTTCAATTCTTAATGATTTCAGTAATACCGAAAAAAAGGTGTATCTTGGAATAAATATAGGTTTTATGATCGCAAAAAAACTTTTCTCAAATTTATTAGCCCTTATAGTTTAGAAGATCATCATCAGATCTGATCTGCTAAGGCTATCCATCTGCAAAGTTAACTTTTTCTAAAATTTAACTGGCTTCATATTTTACAGGAGAAAGGAATGAAAATTTTACTTGTTGAAGATGATCTAATATCTGCATCGGTACTCTCACGGCTATTGGTGGAGTCTTATTACAGCACTGATACTGTAACCAATGCTCAAGAAGCTTGGGAGCATATAAATACTTATAAATATGACTTGGTGATTCTTGATGTTATTTTGCCTGATACTGATGGGATTGAACTATGTACTAAGTTGCGTCACGCTGGCAACACTATACCGATTCTGCTTCTGACAGCCAAAGACAGTCCTGGCGATCGCTTGAATGGTTGGCGATCAGGAGCCGATGATTATGTAGTTAAACCCTATAATTTTGAAGAATTAATCGCCAGAATCAAAGCAATATTGCGTCGTTATAGCGATCGCAACCTGCCGATCCAAGAACTAAAATGGGGAGATATTCGCCTCGATCTCAGAACGAATATAGTCACTTACAAGCAAAATCCTGTACGCTTAACCCACAAAGAATATGGATTATTAGAAATATTTCTGAGATATCCACAACAGATATTTAGCCGTAGTGTTTTGCTAGATCGGGTCTGGTCGGTGGGCGAATTTCCTAGCGAAGAGGTGGTGACTACCCATATTAAAGGATTGCGCCAAAAGCTGAAGTCGGCAGGGCTGAGCCAAAATCCGATTGAGACATTGTATGGAACGGGCTATCGACTAAAGCTACCACCCAATCAAGAGTTATCTGGGTCAGAGCCTCCGTTGATAGAAAACGCAGCATCCCAATCATCTGAACCAGTTAACACGCAAGCACCAATAGAGTTCGCATCTTTAAATAAGGCACTACAGTCAATTTTAATAAATGCGATCGCTCTTTTTAAGAAAGTGATGCTCTCTGTAGTCGCAGGCAATTTAGAGCCAGAAATACGATATCAAGGATATATGGAAGCCCACCGACTGATCGGGTCGCTAGGTGTTTTAGGATTTAATGAAGGAGCAATGATTGCCCATCAGATTGAGCTACTGCTCAACAGAGATTTGTCGCTGTCTGATCTAGATAGGTTGGGAAAACTGGTTGATGACTTACAGGCAAGTAGTAGCGGTGAACCTCTAACTAATAATATATCCGCCTCTGTGCCGCAGATTCTGCCCCATATATCTAACCTTCCTTTATTATTGATTGTAGATAACGATCCTGAGTTTACTTCTCATCTCCAATCTGAAGCAGAAATTTTGGCAATGCGCGTACAAATAGCTGCTGATATTCCCACGGCTAAGGCAAAAATCAATCAAGAGACTCCCAATGTAATTTTGCTAGACCTACTATTGTCGAATTCCGTAGAAAATGCATTGGATTTATTAAACGAACTGACCCGATCGCAGCCCAAAATCCCGATCATAATGATGGCCACAGCAAGTGATTTGAAAGATCGCGTGATGGTCGCTAAAAATGGCGGTAGTGCTTTTATCGAAAAACCAATTTCGGCAGAAGAAGTCGTCAATATCACTACGCAAGTATTACTAAAGCAACATAATGGCGATCGCTCTAAAGTAATGATTGTCGATGACGATCCGATTAGTTTGCAAGTCTTAGCAATTATGCTAAGAAAATGGGAAATCGAGGTGACAACCTTACAAGATCCCCAGAAATTTTGGCAAGTTTTGGAAGCAACTTCTCCCGACCTATTGATTTTAGATCTGATCATGCCCGAATATGACGGACTTGATTTGTGTCGAGCCGTGCGGACAGATCCTTTATGGCAGGACTTGCCCATCGTATTTTTATCAGCCCACAGCGATCGCGCCACCACTCGTCAATTATTCGCTGCGGGTGCAGATGATTATCTCAGTAAGCCAATTGTGGCAGCAGATCTTCAGACGCACATTCTGAGTCGTCTCGAACGGAGTCGCAACTCCCGTCAAATTTCCGAATTTGATGGACTTACAGGTTTATATACCCACCGTCGAGGCATCCAAAACTTGACATTATTTTTACGATTAGCCAAGCGTAATCAACAAAATTTTTGTTTGACGATTATCGACCTAGACTTTTTCAAAAAAATCAATGATTGTTATGGACATCGCATGGGAGATAAAGTACTCAAGCAATTTGGCAGTCTCTTACGGCAACATTTTCGCAATGAAGACGTGACGATACGATGGGGCGGTGAAGAGTTTGTGGTGGGTTTATATGGAGCCAATCGCCAACAGGGTATAGAACGTCTCACAAAATTCTTGAAAATATGGCAACAACAAGAATTCTTAACCGATGAAGGAGAGTCTTTTTCAATGACTTTTAGTGCAGGTGTCGCTGAATATCCTCAAAATGGAACAAATATAGAGTCTCTATATCACAGTATGGACATTGCTCTATATCAAGCAAAAGCCGCAGGCAGAAATAAAGTTGTTGCAATTTAAAGAAAAAAGATGAGTTAACAACTCATCTTTTTTTTAGCCAAATAAATTAGGGACTTGCGAGAAAATAAAATACCAATCCAGATTTTCCAGAATCGGTGGGGCGGATTCGCCGCCCCGCCGATTCTGGTTTTATATTTGGTACTTTATTACAGCAATTTGTTTTCAAACCCGCCACAAATTAAAATATAAAACCCGTTGCGGGGCTTCGCCCTGCGACCCTTCTTGTGGCGGGTTTGATCGAGTTTTGCTGTAAGTCGCAAGTCCCTTAACCCGTTGAAAATAAAATTCTAATCAACCCGTTTCACTGGTTTCAGCTTTTAGCGCGTAATCTATTGCAGGGTTATTGCTTTTAAGAAAGCACACAATTTCGTGAGCTACAGAATGTCTTCATTTTTAAGAAAGCACACAATTTTGTGAGCTACAGAATGTCTTCATTTTTTGGCAGTACCGTAATAGCAGGCATTATAAAAGTAAAGCATTATAAAAGTAAAGGTCTGATACAAATGAATCAACCTATAGATAATAATTCTGACCATGAGCTAGGGTGGTGGATTGAAATCATGACTGCACAGCCTTTGTATTTATATTACTTTGGGGCTTTTTCAAATTTGGAACAAGCTAAGAATCTACAGGCAGGATTCATTGAAGATCTAGTTCTCGAAAACGCTTTAATTGTTTCAACTAATATCCGTTTTTTTCAGCCTCAGTACTTAACTTTATCAGGTGAAGATCTAAGATCAAATTCTCCTGTATTTAAAAGAATTCCCAAAAATCGTATTGAGATAAATCATCGCTTAGCCCAAAAAGAATTAGCTCAGACTTCTTGATATATCTGCGTCATGATTCATATATAAGTAGCTAGTTGTAATTAAATATAAAATTTGAGATAGGCTTCTTGTCGATTAACAGGCTAGATGCTGGTTCCACTGTCTAACAATTAATTAAGCCTACTTAATTACCTATTGTTTTTTCCTTGATCAAATAATCATTAAACATTTTAAAAATTTAATTAATTTTTTATGAAACAACTTAATATGTTCTATGAATGTCATGTTACGAATCAAGAATCGGGGATTTGGCAATTGAAATGTCATTTACACATTATTAATCTATTTGAGCAACAGATTGTGATTGTATCTCCTCAAAATTGTGAAATTGGTTGGTTTATTACTGCTCAGGTTGAACAACTCGCGACCCATGTTGTCTGCGATTTTGATCTCGATCCTACTTGCCTAACTTGGATAGAATATGATGCCGATTATGCTAATCGAGCAATTGCGACAAAGTATAGTGAAATTGAGTTTCAGTGGCGCAAAAGAGTTGCTAAGAACCCACGATGGAAAGGGATTGCCGATGATTTGATAGAAGATTTAATTGATAATGTATTCACTCGACCTCAAATTCGTTTGGCTTCACTAGTTGGGGCTTTACGCTAAGGAATACTGGATAAAAAATGCCATGTCACAATCATTTGTTAAATTATCACTACTGATTCCTGTTGAGGAAGTTGAAAACTTTTTAAGTGATTTAACAAATGATCTGCCGTCCGAATATATGGATATGCCTGAGCTAAAAGCAGAAAACTCTAGTACTGAATTAAGGAAGCGATCGCTTAATTATCTTGTCAAGCATATTCCGCCTCGTTATACGGTGATAGACTGCACAAAGGAACCTTCACACAAACCAAAACTGCCCTACTCTGAATTAGAGGAAGAGTTATATATTAATATTTTGGTTCAAAATGGAATTTTTCAGATCTTGCCAGAAGATTTGAAAAATTCTAAACATTAATTAGCATAATCAAACTAAACGGGACGAACAAACCATAAGCTCCGTTTGCCATCATGGGAAATACAATCAAGAATTAAATTTTTAATCTGAATTGGCAGATTTTTAGTTCTTCGCGCCCGCCGTAAACTACTCGGTGAACATTCCAAAATTTTGGCAATTTCGATCGTTGTCCAGAGTCGAGTAAATAGATCCTCTGGAAAAGTGGACATACTTTGAGCTAGTTCTTTCCATGACTGTACATAGGCTTCAGTTGCCTCAGTATGCTGAATTACTGTTTCACTATCAATGTCATTAGTATTAATCTCAACAAGGGCGGGTGGTCTGGGATCTAACTCGCCAAAGATTTCCGTATCAATATAGACTTGGACATTTAATATATCATCCCAACTTTTACGAAAGTCATCTTCAGTTTCTACTTCCGAGCTATTGGAATAACTTATAAAATTGTGATTTTTGGGATTTTCTAAGAGTGAGTAATCTGGATTTTCTTTAGTGGAAATTATATCTCTAAGGGCTTCTATTGTGTTTTGTTTGTCGTGCTGGTATAGATAGATAATCTCGCGAATTGATGAGGCAAGTTCCTTCGGTACGGCTAACATTTCCGTATCTGATTGCTGCGTTGGTTGTAATGGATCGCCCACAAGAAAACCCTAGGTAAAATTACTATGAAAATATGAGAGGATTTTCAATAAACCAGTAATTTTAAAAGTATAACGCTAGTCTCTATAGAGAGAACACTTATTCATTGATTTATCGATAGGCAAAAGCGCGTATGTTGACAGCTACCCCTGAAATCATCTCACCATCAATACATAAATTCCCAGTCATTTATTCTGATGTTTTTCTGGAACATGATACAGGTATTTACCATCCCGAAAAGGCTGGTCGGCTAACAGCCATAGTTGAGGCTTTAAAAAATTCGGCGATCGCGTCACAATTAATTTGGCAAGAACCAACTTCGATCAAATCACGAAAGCGATCTGGCTTTGATATTTTTCAGGAAATCCGCCGTTTTCATACTCAGGAATATCTTGATTCTCTGCGATCGTTAACCAGTCAAGGCGGCGGCTATATTGACGGAGATACGATCGCTTCTTGGCAAACTTACGATGTGGCTCTGTTGGCGGTCAGTGCGTGGTTGGATGGCGTAGATATTGTCTTAAATTCTGGTCGTCCTGCCTTTGTGCTGGCCCGTCCCCCTGGACATCATGCTCGCGCCCATTCAGGGATGGGTTTTTGTGTTTTTGGCAATGCGGCGATCGCGGCTATGTCAGCTTGCGATCGCCTCAATCTAGATCGCGTCGCGATTTTAGATTGGGATGTGCATCACGGCAATGGCACACAAGAGGCCGTTTGGGATCGCCATGATATTGCCTATATTTCCACACACCAAGCACCGTTTTATCCCATGACAGGACATCAGGATGAGACGGGTGAACATCACAATATTTTAAATATCCCCATGCGAGCAGGTTCAACTATTGCCGACTATTTACCAATGTTTAAGAATCAGATTATCCCGTTTTTAAAAAACTTTAATCCAGATTTATTAATCATCAGTGCAGGATTTGATGCCAATGCTGACGATCCCCTTGCGAGTATTTTGCTGAAACCCGAAGACTTTGGAGTTTTAACCAAGTTGTGTTTAGAGGTTACTCCCAAAATTTTATTTGGCTTAGAAGGCGGTTATGACTTTAACAGCCTTTCGCGATCGGTCGTTTCTGTTATTGAGCAGTGCCTGTAAAAATTATCCCAACCACAAATTTTTGCCATAACGAACCCATTGTTCTACCAAAGCGATCAACCCTACTAATATAAACCATGCTAGAAGACGATCAATTTTTGTGTTTTTTATATCTTTTAAAACATATGCCAAAGCGATAAAAAAGAAGGGTAATCCAAAATTATATCTTGCAAGACTGGGGATTTTATCAGTAGTAATTAGATTTATAATTACATGGCTTAAAACAAAGTTAAAGCAAAACCAAAATGGATAGCTAGTAGATATTTGACGTAATTTTAATGAATTAGAAAAATCAATTTTACTCAAGTTATTGATTTTAAATTTTTGTTGTAAAAACACAAAAATGTATACAACAACTAAAATAGGTGGATAAATCGCCAATAGACACCACCATATAGAAAGTTTTGGCAAAAATATTTCTATTTGTTTGCATTTTACAAAGCTATATAAGCAAACAATAATAACAATCAAAAAAATAGTGGGGAAATATAAAGCCATTTGCTCAAAGAACGGAAATCGGAAAGGCAAAAATATTTGTGGATAAAATCCTAAAGATTTATCCCATAATTTTTGGTCTGCAAAGGGTGCAAAAAAATCTCCCCTCAATTGAACACAAATAAAGCCATAGATACTATAGGCAATAGCTGACCCAACTATCATGATTAAAGATAAGTATATGAATGATTGATGCTTATGCTTTATATTTTGAAGACTTTCTTTAAATTTCAATCCATTTTTTAGTTGATTAAATAAAACAATAGCTATTAAACTGATAGAAGCCGAGAAGGTTATTTGTAAGGCTATAGGGCGAGTTAAAGACATAATACTAATAACAAATAAAGTATATATATAAACATATCTTTTATTTAATTCGGTATTTGTAATTAACCATATTAAAATCAAACTAAGTAAAGAGAATAATCCCTCTGTATAACCAATCACTCTATAAATTGCCATTGGACTAACGGTATAGAGTAAGGTCAATAAAAATGCACTACTGTTACTATTAGATATTTTCTTAACTAAATCAAAAAAGAAAGGTATTCCAATTAGGAAGCATACACAGGAAACTATTTTTAGACCCACAACTGCTTGCTCAAATGTTTGGGGTCTAAATAAATTGCGAACAAGCCAAGGTAGCATAGGATAAAATGCAATGCACTGATCCTTAATAGCCATATTTGCATAATAATGAACATCCCAATAATAACTGTCCTTATTAGTTACGTCTTGCATGTTAGCTATTGCTTGTATAGACTCTGCGGAAAAGAATTTCTGGAATGTATAAGGCTCAATCAGTGATGCAACTGCAAAGCACAAAAGAAAAATTGAAATGGCAGACAAAGTAGCAAATAGAACATCAGGAATTTTTATTAATTTCATAAATCGTCAATTTGAAAATGATCTAGTTAGCGTAATCAGAAAAATAGAGAGATACTAGTCCCTTCCCAGTGAAAGATATTGCTGAGGCGATCGCGGCGGCGAAATAGGGCGGCGATGAGCAGTTTGCATCGTAATACTAACGCTTTTATATAATTACAGTTAATTTTTATGTGATATGACATTTAGGTATTATTCATGGACTATTATTTAGAGATGAGTACCAAAACTATCCGTAAGCTTTAG
>DCSN01000257.1:0-221 GCA_002325645.1 Pseudanabaena sp. UBA1465 | reverse complement strand
GCATTGCAGGATCTCGACAAATACCGTAGTCAATTATTATCAAAAATTGATGATCTGGAAAGCATTGGGCGCTTACAGGAAATAAATCTTACAGCTATTCAATCTAGTATCAATGAAGAACTGGGGGCTTTAGGTAAACTCAAAAATCGATTTGCACGCAATACGCTTAATATTGGCGTGATTGGACGGGCGGGGCAAGGTAAAAGCAGGTTATTACAAAG
>DCSN01000254.1:2723-6421 GCA_002325645.1 Pseudanabaena sp. UBA1465 | reverse complement strand
AGTTTAGTCTCTAAAATCAAAAAAGCCTCTCCTTACGGAGGGGCTTTTTTGTGACGTATTAGTGAAGTAAAAGGTTGTTTCCCTGCCGAAGTCAGGGAAACAACCCTCTGGAACTCTCTTGATTAAAAAAGTGCTATACACTTCTTACAAGAGTATTAATTAGGAGTAATATCATGCCAGTTGTGGCAGTGATCGACTACGACATGGGCAATTTGCACTCAGCCTGTAAAGGCTTAGAGATCGCAGGGGCAACCCCAATTGTTACTAATGATCCCCAAGAGTTAGCTAATGCCGATGGTATTGTTTTACCGGGGGTCGGATCATTCGATCCAGCAATGCATAAATTACGGGCGAATCATCTAGAGCAACCAATTAAAGATGCGATCGCTTCAGGCAAGCCATTTTTAGGAATTTGCTTAGGGATGCAAATTTTGTTTGAAAGTAGCGCAGAGGGACAGGAATCGGGTTTAGGGATTATTCAAGGTCAGGTAAAAAGATTTATCCATGAACCAAATCTGACAATTCCGCATATGGGTTGGAACCAGTTAGCTCTTACTCAAGCGAATTGCCCACTTTGGCAAAATTTGGGTAATAGTCCTTGGATGTATTTTGTGCATTCCTACTACACCGCGCCCGTTGATGACTCCGTAACAGCCGCAACCACAACCCACGGTAGTCAGACTGTGACTGTGGCGATCGCTAAAGATAATGTCATGGCAGTACAATTTCATCCTGAGAAATCATCTACCGATGGGATACATTTGCTATCAAATTTCGTCAGAATGGTTGGTGCATAGCATAATAGTAAAGTATCGTAAGATTTATGAAGATCCAAATGATCAAAAAACTGGGTATTATTTCCTGTCTGACTCTAGCTTGTGCTGTATTTGCGCCATCTGCGGCTCACGCTGGATGCAATGCGGGATTCATTTTATTCGGCGGAATAAAAGACAACGCACTTGACTATGTTCTTGATAGTTGTACTAGTGGTCAAACAGATCGCTATTATTTAGAAATTAAACCGCAAAATTTTAAGGTTTCCGAGGTCATTATTACCTATCCAGAAAATTTCAATGGTAGCTTTGACACTAGTGACATGAAATTACGGGTAACGACTGACATTCGCGGCGGGAAGGAATTAGAAATTGCATCTTCAACTTGGGACAAAGAGACTCGCCGCATTACGATAGTTCCGAAGGAAGCAATTCCATCAAAAACACCACTTCGGGTTGTGTTGTCAAATGTAAGAAATCCAGACTATAGCGGTTTTTATCAATTTGACGGCAGAGTTATGCGTGCCGATATTCCCGTCCCAGTCTATATTGGCTCTTGGGTAATCACCATTGATTAAAATGGGCTAATCAGAAAAAGCAGAAAGGGGTGTTTATCACCCTTTTCTGCTTTCTGGGTTTACAGTGCTTTGCACTTTCTTCCAAGAAGATAAGTTTTCAAAAAACTTGTCTGTATTACACAAAACCTAAATAGGCTGTATGAATATTCTTATTAGCAATGATGATGGCATTTATGCCCCTGGAGTAAGGGCCTTAGCTGAAGCGCTTAGTAACACAGAACATAAAATTACAGTAGTTTGTCCCGATCGCGAGCGATCGGCAACAGGTCATGCATTGACCTTGCAAGAGCCTTTAAGGGTAGATCAGATCACAGGGATTTATCCACCAAATATTGAAGCTTGGGCTTGTTCGGGTACGCCTTCGGATACAGTGAAATTAGCTCTCGATGCGTTACTAAGCGATCGCCCCGATTTAGTTTTATCAGGAATTAATCGTGGGGCAAATTTAGGAACTGATGTTTTATACTCTGGCACGGTATCAGCAGCAATGGAAGGAGTTTTGGAAGGAGTGCCAAGCATTGCCTTTAGTCTTTCTAGTTTTACGCATTTAGATTTCAGTGCAGCAGCTAACTTCGCAAAAAAAATGGTGAAGGCGATCGCAAATTCTCCTCTCGAAGAAACCATTTTATTAAATGTGAATATTCCTGCGATCGCCGAGGAAGATATTTGCGGCGCTGTTGTCACAAAACTAGGAATCCGTCGCTATCGCGATCAATTTGAAAAGCGTGTCGATCCGAGAGGCAAAACTTACTATTGGTTATCAGGAGTGATTATTGAGGAAGAAGCAGAGTCAGATACTGATATTCAAGCGATTAGAGATAATTACATTACGATTACACCGCTTAAATACGATTTGACTTTTACTGCTGCGATGCCATTTTTGCAAACATGGACAGAAAAACTAACTAACTTGTCAGTGCAGTAATTACAGTTACAGCGCTTTGCGCTTAATTACCCCCCCAGAGAAATTTTGGGAAGCGGCGCACCGCGCCGCTTCCCAAAATTTCTCTGTACTACCAAAAGCCTCAATAGATTGCATCCGCTCAATTGATCACGCAAGAAGAAACTACTATTTTGGAGGAGCAATAAAAATGGATAAAAAATTTGGGGTAGGACTATTCTGAGTTTTTACCAGTTTTATCTGGATAGAAGATTCTGTCTTAGCTATAGATTTTTGAAGCAATTCTGCCGCCATTTTTTCAGTCTTTGGATCGAATCTAATTTCATTAGCCCGAACGTCAAAAAATTTCATACGCTCACGAGTAATACTTCTAACACTAAGTGCAGCAACTTGGGTATTTTTCTCGATAGCTGACTTTACTCTTTGAGCATTTTTTTCAGATATCGGTATGCCCTCTTGATAATAAATTGTCACTGCATAACTTTGTAATATCAAATCTTGATTGTTTTCTATCAATGATATCTGGTTCTTCTCTTGAGAAAGAGTATTATTTAAAGCTAAAAATTCCTGTCTAATTTTTTGGGGATCAGTTTCCGAAACACCATACTGTGATTGTTGCTTTGCTTCACCTAGGATTTGATCTGTCCTTGCACGCTCAGCAATCAAGTCTTTTTTCTGTCTGGTTAGCTTCTCAACATCATCTTCTAAACGTTTTTTTGTGTCTTCTAAAACACTGATATTTGCCGTCAATTCACTAGATTTCCAGATTGAGAAACAAAGAAATATAACCCCAATAGTAATTAGTATTAAGGAAGAAAGAAAAGCACGTTTTCGATCATTAGCCACATGCTTTTCAATTTCCTGAGTCAATGATTCAATCTGTATTTCAGGAGAGTACGAATCTTCAGAAGAATTCATGATTGATTCTACCTATTTTTCAATTATTTTATTAACAAGTTTCAAAAACAGCTCATCTTGTTTTACTTCACTTTTTTCTAAAGAAAATACAACTTTTAGCGTCTTATAATTCCTAATTCTTTCTGTACGTTTTAAAGCTTCTTCGACTGGTTTTGTTGTACCAAAAAGACCAAGAACAATACCACTAAAAGAAATCCAACTTTCTTTTAAATCTTTCTCTCCCGTGATTTTAGGTAGGAGAAAAGACAAAATAAATAAAACGAATGCTAAAACTAATGTTAAACCTGCCAGAACAGCTTGTTCTCTTATAGTTTCATTTTCACTTTGAATTAATCGATTTAAGAATTCTTCTTTCTCATTCATTATTTAGAACTCCAAAGAGGTTAGCAAATTAAACGGCTATTCTAGGTTTGACAACTAGTTTTGACAATAAGCTGACTTAACGGTAAGTATAAAGAGAAATCCCGACATAAGGGGTTAAGTTTAACCAATTAAGTAGGAAGGCTTAATTATTTGTAGGATGCGTTA
>DCSN01000254.1:0-2613 GCA_002325645.1 Pseudanabaena sp. UBA1465 | reverse complement strand
TTATTACCTAACACACTTAAATATCAAGTTCGAGTATGCACCTTCACTTTAGCCATCGCCACTTGTCTTAAGAAAAATTAAACCCACAGAAGATGAGTTGTGGCAATTCTATTTCTATGTCTTAAAAAGACTAACGACAGCTATATAAACGTGGAAAATATACCATAAAGCTATCACGGGAAATTTTACTTCATACTTTTGATCCAGATTTTATTAATAATTTAGAAAACGCATTGTAGTTAACGACTTGCGAGAAAATAAAATACCAATCCAGATTTTCCAGAATCGGTGGGGCGGCTAAGCCGCCTCACCGATTCTGGTTTTATATTTGGTACTTTATTAAGTCGCAAGTCCCTTAACGAATTTCGTAGCCAAATAAATTTGGATCGGCGGCATCAAGTTTAATATCTGCTAAACCATACTCAGCCCAACGTCGTGTGACCATATCTGCTACATCAGGATCGCTCTCTAAAGGGTCGCCCCAATCGCGATCGGTTTCAGGATAAATTTTAGTTGTGGCATCAATACCCATGCGTCCACCTAGCCCTTCCTTTTCACAGGCAAAGTCGAGGGAATCAAATGGGTTATCAGGCAAAATAAATACATCACGGGTGGGGTCAACCTTGGAACTGAGCGCCCAAACGACTAGGCGCGGATCGCGAATATTAATCGTATGGTCAACTACGATTACAAATTTGGTGTAGGTAAACTGGGGCAAGGCACTCCAAAAGGCAAGGGCGGCGCGGCGTGCTTGTCCGGGGTAAGCCTTTTTGATGGAAATAATCGCTGCTTTATAGGAAAGTGCTTCCATTGGCAGGAAGAAATCGGTAATTTCCGAGACTTGTTGACGGAGGATGGGAGTATAGATGCGATTAAGCGCGATCGCCATCATTGCTTCTTCCTTGGGAGGTAATCCGCTAAAGGTGGTCAGATAGATCGGATCTTTGCGATGGGTCATGCAATGGAATCGGACTAAAGGCGCTTGGTCATTAATGCCCCCGTAATAGCCCATGTGATCGCCAAAAGGTCCATCGGTTGCCACTTCATGGGGTGTAATCGTTCCTTCTAAAACATATTCCGCACAGGCAGGAACTTCTAAATCGAGGGTTTTGCATTTGGTAAGCTGTACGCCTTCATTACCATAAAGTCCCGCAAAAATCCATTCTGATAAATCCACAGGGATCGGCGTTGCTGCCGCCATGATTAAGACTGGATCAACCCCGATCGCGATCGCAATTTCTAATTTTTTACCCGACTCAGTTGCCTTGCGTAAATGTCTTGCGCCGCCCCGCACTGACAGCCATTGCACGGTCATCGTATTTTTAGACTGCTGCTGTAAACGGTAAACTCCCACATTAGGAATACCATTTTCGACATCTTTGGTGATCACTAGAGCCAGTGTCACCGCCCGCCCGCCATCTTTGGGATAGGGTCTGAGAATAGGAATCTGATCAAGATCAACATCATCGCCTTGCAATACTATTTCTTGACAAGGAGCAGTTCCAAAAAGAAGTTTCTGTGGACGAGATTTGACCACATCAAAGAGAATCTTCCCAAACTCGATCGCCTGTGAGATTTTTTTAGGAGGCTTCGGGCTTTGTAATTTGCCTAATTTTTCACCCAGAATTTCTAATTCTGATTGCTCTTTCATGCCCATCGCCCAGCAGACGCGCTCCACTGTCCCCAGCAAATTCACGGCAACTGGTACGTTATATCCTTTGACATTCTCAAATAGCAGTGCGGGCCCTCCTGATTGCAAGAGACGATTGCTAATCTCGGCAATTTCTAACTGGGAATCAACTTGAGCTTTGACACGATGCAGTTGTTTGCGCTCTTCGAGTAGTTTGAGAAATGATCGCAGGTCACGGGGCATAGGGCTGTGGGGGAATGATTAGGCAATTAGTCGGTAATCTATTGTAACTAAATGTTACGTTTATTTCCCGCTAATCACCCATTACACAAAAAAACAAAATGACTATGCCATTTTGTTTTTTCAAAATCCTTACTGGGTTTCGTTTTCAATGCCGTCAGAATTCTCATTCCTCTGTTTCCTCTCCAAATGAGGATTTGCTCAATGAAGTCTCTTACAGCGCTTTGCCCTCAAATCCGAACCAAGAAAAAGTTTAAAAGTGTTGCTAAGCAACACTTTTAAACTTTTTCTTGTGGTTCGTTTGATCGAAAATTGCTGTAAGTACATCGGCATAATTAAAAACCAGATCTAAAACCTGCGGCGCACGCTGCGCGTGCGCCGCAGGTTTTAGGTTTTTATATTTAATTAAGCCGATGTACTTAGTAGTCGCTCTTTGTCTAAATCGGATAAATGAGCTTTAGCTTTGACGGATATGCCAGCAGATTCCAGTAAACTTTCTCTGATTTTAATGATGTTTAGAAGTAACTAATCAGACCAAAAAGAACACTATCTGTAGTGTCATTTTTGACTGGTAACACTACCTGTAGTATTAGAGAGGAACTTCTATTGCAAAATAAATGCTTCTATTTGCAACGACACAATATTATTGCAAATAGATATTTTCAATATAAAATGCTTGTAATGCTTACAAAGATTGGCTTTTGCGGTATTTTTAGCACATTCCAATTGGGCTGATTAGTTAC
>DCSN01000078.1:24120-24622 GCA_002325645.1 Pseudanabaena sp. UBA1465 | reverse complement strand
CGATAGATAGTGATGGCAACGTTTTTGTAACTAATCCAAATAACAACGTTCAGAAATTCAAGAGTGACGGTACGCCGTCATTAACCTTTGGCAATCTTACCATTGCTCCTGATAATGTAAATGGTCTGTTTAACAATCCTACTGGTATCGCCGTAGATAACCTTGGCAACATTTTTGTTGCTGATACAGGTAATAATCGTGTGCAGGCTTTTCGCAGCGACGGTGTCTATTTAGCGCAAGTTGGTACTCTGGGGACGGGGAATGGACAATTTGACACTGCAAATCCCCTTGCTGTCAATGGCAGTACGCTGTATGTAGCTGATGCTACTAATCGGGTACAGACATTTACCATTGATCCCGCAGCAGTACCTTTTGAGTTTTCGCCAAATTTAGGGATTGGGGCTTTGGGAATTGTGGTGGCAGCTAAGAAATTGCAGAGAAAAACGAATCAGCAAGAGCAGCCCAAAGAAAAACAAAAAGTTGAGTAAATGATTTCCCAAAG
>DCSN01000078.1:0-24022 GCA_002325645.1 Pseudanabaena sp. UBA1465 | reverse complement strand
ATAGGCGATCGCATCGAAACAGCATCAAAACCTGTTTGAATAGAAAATGGTGCTTTTACTTCGATTTTTATAATCTTTTTATATCTTAAAAATCTCACCTTACCACGTTCACCCACAAAACTTTTTTAATCATTCACCCTTTGTCCTATGGTTGCATCCTCAACAGTTCGCATTAGTTCTCGCAAAAGTCAGCTAGCACTGGTACAAACGCATTGGGTACAAGCGGAACTCAGCAAAGCACATCCCGATCGCCAGTTTGAAGTCGTCACCATGAGTACACAGGGCGACAAAATCCTTGATGTAGCTCTAGCCAAAATTGGTGATAAAGGCTTATTTACCAAAGAATTAGAAGTATCAATGCTGACCAAAGAGTCAGATTTGGCGGTACATAGTCTTAAGGATTTGCCAACTAAGTTACCCGAAGGCTTGATCCTTGGTGCGATTACCGAGCGTGAAGATCCTGCCGATGCCTTAGTTGTCCATGAAAAGCTCAAGGATCAAACCCTCGAAACCTTGCCTGCTGGTACTGTTGTCGGTACATCTTCACTCCGCCGTCTCGCGCAATTGCGTCATTACTATCCTCACCTTGCTTTTAAGGATGTGCGCGGCAATCTCAATACTCGTCTGCAAAAACTCGATGCGGGTGAATATGATGTGCTGATTCTTGCAGCCGCAGGTTTACACCGTCTCGGAATGGGCGATCGCGTCCATCAGGTAATTGATCCTGAAATTTCGCTCCATGCTGTCGGACAAGGCGCATTAGGTATCGAGTGTCGCGCCGAAGATCCCGATATCCTCGCCCTATTTGCTCCCATCATCCATTACCCCACCACCCAGCGCTGCCTTGCCGAGCGATCTTTCTTG
The DNA here is from genome assembly GCA_002325645.1 of Pseudanabaena sp. UBA1465. GTDB lineage: Bacteria > Cyanobacteriota > Cyanobacteriia > Pseudanabaenales > Pseudanabaenaceae > Pseudanabaena. The sequence continues at coordinate 23,158 of DCSN01000078.1, read as the reverse complement.
CGCGAACTTGAAGGCGGTTGCCAAGTCCCCATTGGTGTCAATAGTTCCATTAATGGCAACCAGTTAACTCTTAAGGGCATTGTGGCGAGCCTTGATGGGCAAACCCTAGTTAAGGGAGAAGTGACTGGCGACTTAAGTAATCCTGAAGCGATCGGCGCAGAACTTGCCGACGACCTCAAGGCAAAGGGCGCTCAAGATATTCTCAATAAAATTATTTCCGAATTTCGGTCTTAATCAAAAAAGGGTGGTGCTTTGCACCACCCTTTTTTATTTGACTGGTGTTGCGTGGAAGTTTCTAAAGCCCTCACCCCCTCTCCCGCAGGCTATCGTGTACACACAAGTCTAAATTCTCTAAATACCCCGCAATAAATTGCGGGCTGAAAGCTAAAACCCGTTTCAACGGGTTTTAGCTTTCAGCCAAGAACTTTAGTTCTTGGGTTTCATGACCTGTGTGTACACCGTAGCTCCCGCAAGGGAGGGGAACAAGAAAAATTTATCTACTCAACGGCAAAGGTAATGGCTACTACGGCACGAATATCTTTGTCGATGGTGGTGGTGTTGTATGCGCCACTGTTGCTGACTTCGGTAGAATATCTGGCGGTAATTTGAAAGACATCGGTTTCGGCTTTGCGGATTGCGCCAAGGCGACTGCCTGAAACATTGACGATCGCTTCACCTCGCGCCTTCGCGTCTTTAGTAGCTTCAGAAATCATATCTACTCGCAATTTGCCAAGTTCGGTATAGAGATATTCGGCAGGTTCAGAAATAAAGGGCAGACCGTCATTAATCAAGTCAGTACTCGATCGCGCGATCGCCGTAATCGCATCGATATCTTTGGAACGAACTTCAAAGCGCTGGACTAGACGATAGGCAATGGTTCGCCCCGTCTGCATACCATTACTATTAGTTTCAGGAATGGGTTGAGTGTCGATCGCACTGAGGGCGATCGCATCCTCAGGAATATTTTTGCTTTTAAAGTAGGTTTGGACTTTTTCAGAATGACGTTTGAGTTCTTGGTAGGCAAGGGGCAATGTGGCTTGTTGGCTAGAAACGGAACTTCGCCAAATCACAAAATCCGAACGAATCGGACGAGTAGAGGAACCAATTACAGTGAGGTTGTCATTTGATCGGAGCGATCGCAGAGCATTACTGGCGAAATAGGCGCTACCCACAAGGGCGATCGCGATCGCCAGCATTCCGCTAAATAGTTGTGGAAATTGAGGAACAGTTTTCGGAACGTTAGATTCTGACATGGCTTTATTGGGAATCATGGCTACAATGGCTGACGTAAATAAATTGGGTTAGTTACGGATTGCAATAAATCGCAACTTACAGCGCTTTGCGCTGACTTACAGCAATTTGTTTTCAAACCCGCCACAAATTAAAATATAAAACCCGTTGCGGGGCTTCGCCCTGCGACCCTTCTTGTGGCGGGTTTGATCGAGTTTTGCTGTAAAACCCAGAAATATTTTTAAAAGAGTCACGGAACAACCCTTTCAAAAATTTTCTGGTGGTTCGTTTGATCGACAATTGCTGGAAAAACTAGAGTCTAGACATTTCTGAATAATTTCAGATAAATGTTTTAATTTAACGGGTTTAGTCAAATATTCATTAGCTCCCGACTGCAAACACCTTTCGCGATCGCCTGACATCGCCAAAGCAGTTAACGCAATAATCGGTGTAGAGACTAACTCTGGATTAGTCCGAATGATTCTTATTGATTCTAGTCCATCCATATTTGGCATTTGAATATCCATCAAAATCAGATTGGGCTTTTCACTATTTGCCAAACCTACTGCGGATTCTCCATCATTTGCGGCAATCAGTCTATATCCTCGGCTTTTTAGATAGTCCCACATACTAGAAATATTTGCCTCATTATCATCAACGATCAGGATTAATTGAGAAATTGGTTGCTCTGTTTTCGATGTTAATGTTGATGATGTTGTTAATATTTCAGATTGTTCTTCTAATAAAGAATGATCTAATAGAACATTTCGAGTCCGTTCATAGGGCAGTCGAATCGTAAATTTACTACCCTCATTCACCTTACTTTCAAGGAGTACTTTGCCATGATGCAACTCCGTAATTCGCTTGACTAGAGACAAGCCTAAACCAGTACCCGTATATTTACGATTTAGGTCACTATCAATCTGCACAAAGGTTTGAAATAGTTTGCCCATATCTTTTTGGTCAATACCAATTCCCGTATCAATCACAGAGAACTCGATAAAGTCTTGAGGTAGTTCATCTTGATTTTCTACATGATGAATAAGGATATTCACAGCTAAAGTCACACTGCCTTCTTCTGGCGTGAATTTAACAGCATTGGTGAGTAGATTAATTAAAGCTTGGCGGATGCGAAGTTCATCTACACAAATAGAAAGAGGTACAGAGGGAATTTGCGTGATTAACTTTACATGTTTTTTGAACGCAATTTGTTTAACAAAAGTGAGGCTATCATTACAAATTGATTGTACTGAACTATCTTGAGCATGTAGTTCTAATTTACCAGCTTCGATTTTGGCAAGATCGAGAATGTCATTAATTAACTCTAAAAGATGATATCCACTGCGTTCAATGGTGGCGATCGCTTTTTCCTGACGCTCATTTAGCCCACCCAAAATTTCATCTTGCAAACTTTCAGCCATACCCAAAATCGCATTGAGCGGAGTTCGCAATTCATGACTCATATTGGCAAGAAATTCATCTTTTAAGCGAGTCGCCCGAGTTAATTCGGTATTGGCAAGTAATAACTGCTCCTCTACTTGCTTGCGATCGGTAATATCACGAATCGAAGTTAGATAGGACATCTGATTATCCCATTCGATCTGCGTAACCAGTACTTCCGCTATTTTGATGTTTCCGCCATGAGTTAAGAAATCCATCTCAAAGGGGCGATCAATCGTAATCGGAATTCCTAGCTCTACGTCTTTTAGCTCGCCAATATGGATGTTAAAGATTTTCTCGGCAGCAGGGTTAGCAAAAATAATCTTGCCCTGTTGATTGAGAATCACAATACCGTCGGAGCTTTGATTAACGATGGTTTGCAAATGTTTCTCACTCTCTTGCAAAGCGATCGCTGTTTGATGATGACTAGTAAGATCGACGAAAGTAATAAAGTTTAATTCATTAATGATTCTGGTATGCACACGGACATATTTGACACTACCATCCTTGGCAATAATGTTTAACTCCATCGGTTCAATGTCTCGTTGCTGTGCGATCGCCTCATGCATCCGCCGCGCCCATTCGATGATCACCCACTGACGATATTCAGGATCGGGATAAGCTAGAGGTAGACACTTTTCAATGCTTGGCATGTCAAGAATTGTGTAACCAAACAATTGATCAAATCGAGGATTTTTGTATAGTATTCTTTGCTCAGAACCCGATGAAATGATTACACCAACAGGTAAATGTTCTAAGATTGCCTTCTGTTGTGCTTCACTCTCCTTGATTTTTTGGTCGGCTAATTTGCGCTTAGTAATATCCTGAGCATTACCCACGGTTTGCCTGACTTTACCATCGATATCCCTCGCAAATACTGAATCTCTACTATATATCCACACCCATTCTCCATTAGCATGTCTCATCCGATATTCAATTTCAAAAACATCTCGATCCTGCGCGTTATCAAATTGTTTTTGCGCTTCCATAATCTTGATTAAATCATCAGGATGGATCACGGCAGAAAACAACTTTGCTCCCATATTTTTGATCTCTTCAGCAGAATAACCAAGTATAGAACTGATGGCATTGTTGACAAAAATATTGCGCTGTTCTTGCAAATCGTAAATATAGAAAATATCGGGAGATATATCGACTATGCGTTGGGTGAAATATTGGCTTTCCTGAAGTTTGACTTGAGCTTGCTTGATATTCGTAATGTCTAGAGCCGCACAACTAACGCCTATAATTTCTCCCGATTTACTGTGTAATGGCTCTACAGTCATATCGTAGTATTGCGTCACCTGATCCGTCGGAACCGCGACTTCATGGCGTTCCCCGACCCCTGTGTTTAAAACCCTTTGTTTAATTTCTGTTAGTTGGCGAGCAGTTTCGTCAGTTGGCATAATGTCACTGTCCAATTTGCCAATGACTTCATTCGCTTTGTATCCTAATGCAGGGTTATAGATCCATGTATACCGTAAATCTCGATCTTGATTAAAAACAACTATGGGCGCATTTTGCAGAGCAAAGGCAAATCTTTGTTCGGTTTGACGTAGATCCCGATTTTTTTGAATAATCTTAGCGATAATTTTTTCGTGAAGCCTTTGATTCTTTTGCTGCGATAGTTTACGAGATAAAGATTCTTTGTCGATCGCTTTGAGTAGGTTTTCCGACGTAATTACCCCAATCGGAAATCCTTTATGATCTAAGACAGGCAAATACTTAAGCTGATGTCGATGAAATAGAGCGATGATTTCATCAGTATTCTGACATTGCGATCGCAAAATTGTCATGGGCGATCGCTGCATCACCTCAGCAATTTTTATTTCCCCTAAGTTTTTCGCATTAGCACAAAACTGAACAAGATTTTGTTCGGTAAATATTCCCACCAACGTTCCCCCCTCCATAGCCAAGACACAACCTGATTGTGTTTGACTCATAAGACTTATAGCTTGGACTACATAGGTATGAGCGGCGATCGTAATGGGACTTTTATCACTTATCCAATCTAAAGTATTAGACACTGGAATTTAAAGACTCTATAGCCTCGATCATTGCATGATTGTTTAACTATAGGCTAAGCCATAAAAAATTAGTTGTCTACTTCATGATTCTTTGAATCAGCTTAGAATAAAAACACCCATCAGGTGATTTTTATAGCGATTGTCTCCTTCTTTCAGAAAGACGCATTAATATCTCAGTATGGACTTCGCGAGTAATCGGATAAAAATAAGCTAGTCCTAAACCGATAATTAGGGCGATCGTTGGTAATGGACCGATCGCTAGACGGATGGCAAACAAAGCAGAATCAGGCTGCACAGGTAAAGGCTGACAGGGGACGCTCTCTTGAAATTTTGCCCATGACAAACCGAGTCCCAAGAGAAATAAACCGCCTGCTAGTCCAAATTTTTGTAATAGCACCATGAAGGCGTAGAAAATACCTTCGCGGCGTTGTCCCGTTTCGAGTTCATCAAGATCGGTGACATCGGGAATCATTGACCAAGGAATCAGATAAGCGGTAGAAACTCCAGCACCTGCCATAATCGCCAATACATAGAGCAGAACCACTTGTCCCTGTTGCAGGAAGAACAATCCTGCTTGGGCAATAATCCAAATTCCAGAACCCATGAAATAGGCGGCTTTTTTGCCAAATCTTTTGCTGATGGCACTCCATACAGACAGCATAATTAGAGCTGTACCTTGAACAGCGATCGTCACCAAAATAAAATCACTCTCCTGCATCTTCATCCAATTAACAACAAAATAGGGAATGATCGAGGCGGTGATTTGTAATGCTAACCATGAGCAGAAATAGATGCCAATCACAAATAGAAAGGGACGATTATTAAAGACGATTTTTAACTGCTCAAAAAAGCTTAATTCTTCAGTCTCAGCGTCAATGGATTTGTTATAGAGTCGGTGGCGATCGCTGGCGATCGCTCTTTTTTTAATCCCAAAAACACACCAATAAATCGAGATACTAGAAATAATTGCACAGACTGCACCTAGGACTATATATTGGATTCCTCCTGTATTGCAACTTCCCGTTTGTCGCGCAGGGTCTTTAAAAAAGGCAAAGATGATTTGAGCAATAAATAGAGAGAGAATGCTACCACCAATGGAGAAGGTAAAACGGAAAGTATTGAGGCTAGTCCGTTCGTTATAATCTTGAGTGATTTCAGGAGTAAGCGCTGTATAGGGAAGGTTAACGGCTGTGAAGAAGGTATTAAACACGATGCCAATAATCACATAGTACCAAAAGAGAACCATTTTATCGGTACTAGGTACAATCCATTGCGCTAGAAAGGTCAGTCCAAAGGGAATTGCTGCATAAATCATCCAAGGTAGTCGCCGCCCCATTTTCGAGTTGGTGCGATCACTGAGTACGCCAATAATCGGATCATTAATCGCATCAAAGATTTTGCCAACTAATAGGATTAGACCTGCGAGGGCAGGCTCAAGTCCCGCCACATTAGTAAAAAAGAAGAGGAGAAAGAATGAGAGCAGATTAGTGGTGATCGAAGTACCCAGATCACCCGCACCATAGGCAAGTTTTTCACCAAAAGTTAGTTTGGCTTGCGTCAGGTCATATTCAGATGTATCCAAGGAATTTGAGGAATTACTCATGTGGCTTGTGTAATTTCAATTTTGAGCTATAGCATAGTGCAAACCTTGCTCGGCATAATAGGAATAGTCATTTTTACAAATTTATAATCATGAATCCAGAGCAAATAACGATTCCACCGCTTACAGCTTCTAATCAATTGCGAAATTTGTTGGTGGCGATCGCTGCCATTGTCCTTACGACTGCTCTATTTTTTGGTTTTCAAGTCCAGCAAAGTAGTACTTCATTAGATGCGGTTGCCGCCGCCGCTAGTCCCATTGATGAAGCTCTGGCAAATGGCAAACCCACCACCATTGAGTTTTATGCGGATTGGTGTAGCAGTTGTCAGTCGATGGCGGCAGATAACTTGTCCCTCGAAAAGGAATATAGCGATCGCATGAATTTTGTGATGCTAAATGTGGACAATACAAAATGGTTGCCAGAGGTGACGAAGTATCGCGTTGATGGTATTCCTAGATTTATTTTTCTCGACCGCGAGAATAAGGCGATCGGTGATACGACTGGTGCAATTCCTCGCGAAATTATGGCTGCCAATATCGAAGCGGCGATCGCTAATCAGCCTCTGCCCCACAATAGTATTAGCAGCGATCGCACCTCGTCTATTACTGAACCCAAGGCAGCCGATATTTCACAACCTAGAGATCACGGCAAAAAGCTAAGCAGTATTAACTAAGGTCAGTTCGGGCTAAGGTTTTCGCCTAAAAACCAAGCCAACCAAGAACTAAAGTTCTGGGCTGCAAAGCTAAAGTCAGTTTTAACTGACTGAAATATTTCTTAAAATCGCTCTTAACCAGTTTCAACGGGTTTTAGCTTTAAGCCATGAGATTGATCTCATGGCTTATCCCGAACTCACGTTACAAAAAAGTTTTTGAAAGCGCCGCTTTCAAAAACTTTTTGTTGCTGCAAATTTTTCGTTGATTTATGGTTAATTCAAGCCCTAAGTAGGTAGGCATAAGTCAACTAAAAACTAAGACAATTGTACCGCCCACTACTCGGACGGTACAATTATCTTAGTGATAACCATTGAGAGATGCTAGGTAAGCAATACAAAGGCTTACTAGTACAATAAGAACGAGATATTTTTTGATAGTAAAAATTGATTGCATCAGGATTAATTGGAGCAATATATTTTAAATTGGCCCTCACATAACACACTCCTAAGTCATCGAAAGTCAGAGGTCTTACAGGATATGCTAACTCCTCTCTTGTGCCGATTACCCGCAACCAAGGAAAGCCACTACCATCTAAAACGATCGCATCATCAGCATCAGTATGGGGATTGGGAACTTGCCCCTTTGCAGTTTTGTTAAAAACAGCCGTAAGAATAGAGCCTCTTTGAATGCGGGATCGGATCTCTCCATTCGGGCTGTACCGACAATTTACAGTCCCACCATTTATTTCTGATTCTACGGACTCAATTACTAACCACTTTTGAACAGCATAAAAGCCACGATTTCCTTGTAAAAATATGCTGCTAAAGTCACCGCTAAGATTAGGTTTTGGGACATCCGCAGCTTGCGCGATCGCCTTATCTTCAAAAATAAGTAAAGAAAAAATAATTGCTCCTAACAAAATTGGCAATTTATCCAAATTTAGTCTTATGCTTCTCCTTTTTTTATTCATGTACATTGGCACGGCTCCTATATTGCAAATAGATAAAATCAACAATCATTAGAAATGTAGGAGCAGCAAGCCATAACCAAAAACCAGGTAGTAATTTAGTTAATAAAATTTGACTATCAGGACTACTCCCATTTGGCAAAGCAAACCAATATGCGGATATTGTTCCTAGAAAACCAACAATAATTGCGGTAGTTGTAAAAGCGATGGATAACTGATATTTCTTCTTTACAAAAAATACACAGGAAAGCCAATAAAGTGGATTGGCAAGCCAGCCGATCGCAGGTATTTGCAGAAATAATAATCCGAGTATTCCCCAAGCTGTCACTTCTATTCCTTTCATATCAATGATGACACCTGAGTGTAATGTTTTATAATTGATAATCTCAAAAGCAAGCGATGGGAAAATTAGTCCCATCGTATAAAGACATAAAGATACTCCTAATAGAAATAAACGGTGCTTGAAAAAAGGTGTTTTTCTCATAGAATGTAACCTAATTAGATTCCTTTAAACTATGCTTTGTGGGATGGGCGGTGCTTTGCACTGTCCATCCCACACTCTAGATCACTGCAAACTCATAGCTAACTTTGGTGATTTTGCCCTTGAAATAAAGTCGAAGCCCTTCTGGATGTTCCCATCCTACTTCTCCTTCTAAAGGAATCCACATTCCATTACAAACAGAATATTCTCGAAAATTGCCGACCCAAGGCATAAACATCGATTTGTCGCCAACTACACGATAACAACGGGATTCAGCCCGCATACTGGTAATTAGCCCATCAGCATCAAACTGAAATACAACCGAGGCAGTTGTTTTTCCATCAGTCAAAGTAGCGTGGCTAGAATGCTGATCGATCGCTTCCCAGAATACACCCTGACTAGGGAGCAATCCTAAACTTAAGCTAAATCCAGCCAGTATGAGAGCGATAAATTGCCACGTTAGGACGATCATTATTTTTTCATATAAAGCTCTAACTATGACAAGAGAGCGCTCGATTTCCTGAGTGAGTTAATTAAATTGATTGATTACGACACATAACGCAATTGAATCCTTTTGATTGAGTAATTGCTTCAGAATCTTTCTTGAACATGAGCGCAAGCAGCAACATGGACAAGGGCGCTGTAATTGCCCAAGGAATTCTAAAACCTGTGGTGAACGTTAGAAAAGCTTAGTTCCACATACTTTACAGAACACAGCGTCAGCATCATGCAGTGATAGTCCACAACCAGAGCAGCTAATCTCTTTAATCAGGTCAACTTCGCGATCGCCGCGATCGCTTTGATTGGCAGTTCTAATTAAGCGCTTAAAGAGTTCTCCCAACTGCACAGGAATTAGAGCAATGCCTGTGAGAACCATGATCACGGTGGTTAGCTTGCCAGCATCGGATTTGGGCATCACATCGCTATAGCCAACAGTCGTCATCGTGAAAATGGAAAAATAGAAGGCATCAAGGAAGTTATGGAACTTGGGATTAGTGGGATGTTCGATTTGGTAAACCAATCCCGAAAAGACAAAGACGATCGCAAATAGAGTGAAGAGAATCCTAAATAGAATCGCAATGTCTTCGGTTTTATGGGCAAATAGCGATCGCGATTCCACTAAGCGAATGAGGCGCAAAATCCGAAACCATCGCAGCAGGCGAATAAAGGTAACATCGATCGCCCCTAAGAAGAATGGCAAAATTGCCACCAAATCGACGATCGCGTAGGGACTAAATAGATGCTTGAGTTTCTGCTCCGCGCACCATAGCCGTAAAAAATATTCAAAAACAAATACCCCAAGAATGATGTCATCGAGTAAATTGAGGCGATCGCGGGTAATCTCGGAAATTTCATAGGTTTGGGCGACAAAGCTAGTGGCGGACGCAAGAACGAGTAAGGCGATCGCAATATTAATTAATTTGCCAATTGGCGTGGCAAGGTCATCGAGATAAAAGCTGATTTTCTGTCTTAGCATGGACAACCCGTAAGCATAATGTCGCGGTTTCTATTAAAGTTACATTAGAGCAGCTATTCCCAGTAAAGCCTAGGGAATTACGCAACGCCCAAAGAGATGTATTCAGATTCTAGATTAGATTTTTTGGTAAAACGTGGAAATTTTATGTATTAGTAATGGACATGGTGAAGATATCATCGGAGTCCGTATTTGCATTGAACTAGAAAAATTAGGATTTTCAGCGATCGCCTTGCCCATGGTGGGCGTGGGACATGCTTACAATAAGGCGAATATCCCCATTGCCGATCAAGTCACGCAGGCAATGCCATCGGGAGGATTTGTACGGATGGATAGCCGTCAACTCGCCCGTGATGTCAAAAGTGGATTGGTGGGGCTAACTCGTAAGCAATTGGGCTTTGTCTGGAAATGGTCACGGGGAGGACGTAAGGGGAAAAGATTAATTTTGGCAGTGGGTGATATTGTGCCATTGCTATTTGCATGGTTGCCCGCCAAATTTGGTGGTTGTGATTTTGTGTTTGTGGCCACGGCAAAATCTGAATATTATTGGCGCGATCGCCAAGGTTATTTGCCCCATATCAAAAAGCCCTTTGGTGGTTCGATCTTTTTCCCTTGGGAACGCACCCTGATGGGTAGCAGTCATTGCCAAGCCATCTTTGTCCGCGATTTGCTAACGGCTGAAGTCCTAACACAAGATTTTAAACTTCCTGCCATTTATCTTGGTAATTCGATGATGGATGGGCTAGAGCCAAAGGGGATTGATTTTGGCATTGGTGAACATGATTGGGCTGTGGCGATTTTGCCAGGTTCGCGATCGCCAGAAGCCTATGAAAACTGGATGACGCTGATGCTCTGCGCTCAAGTAGTGGCGCGAACTATTCCCCATGAGGTGCATTTTTTAGTAGCGATCGCCCCAGATTTAGATCCAGAAGTGATTGGACAGAGCATCCTCCAAAAAGGTTGGCTACGTCTTGATGAGACTACTTTTAAAGTCCAGAATGCGCGTCTGACTTTATTGCGGGATGGCTTTAGTGATTGCCTTCATCAATGTCATTTAGGCTTAGCGATGGCAGGCACGGCAACGGAGCAACTGGTGGGTATCGGTAAGCCCGTAATTACGATCGCAGGAAATGGCCCCCAATTTACGCGCAAGTTTGCCGAAGAACAGGCGGATTTATTAGGCTGCTCTGTGAATTTAATCGACAAACCCGCACAGGTCGCCGATGTCTTGCATCACATTTTGCAAGATCCTGACTACTTCCAAGAGGTTGGTCGCAATGGTTTAGAACGAATGGGTTCAGCAGGTGCATCCGCAAGCATCGCCAAATATATTGCCACCAAAGTCTAGCTAAATGTGCCGCGAAGCGGCACATTTAGCTTTTGCGGTTTATTAAGCGCTGTAGTTACGCTATAGTACAGATCATTAGCTTCACCAAAATTCAAGATGCTGAATTTAAACGAAATTATGTCACTGACTCGCCCGATCGCTTGGGGCGCAGGGGACATTCTGATGAAGTATTATCAAGCGCCACAGGATTTAAAGATCACATTTAAGGGCGTTGAAGATGGTAATGTCACCTCCGCCGATTTAGCCGCCAATGATTTCATTTTGGGACAATTAAAGCAAACCTTCGGCACAGAAAATTTTGCCTACCTCAGCGAAGAAACTGAAGATAGTAGCGATCGCCTCGATCATGAATGGGTATGGATCATCGATCCGATGGATGGCACAAGTGATTTTATCCGTCGGACTAACGAGTTTGCCGTACATATCGGTTTGAGCTATCGCCAGCGTCCCGTCCTCGGACTGGTGGCAACTCCTGCTCAAGATCGATTGTTTCAAGGTTTTCTGGGTCATGGTGCATTTGTAGAAACTAGGGACGGCGCACAGCAACGCATCCATGTTTCTAACAAAGTTGACCTAGCGAAAATGGTGGTGGTCGCTAGTCGGAGCCATCGCAATTACCAATTAGAAAGTATTCTCCAACAACTGCCCAAGGCGGCGGAAATCGCGGTGGGTAGTATCGGCGGCAAATTTGCGGCGATCGCTTCAGGTAATGCCGATGTTTATATCTCTGTCTCAGGCAAATCTGCACCCAAGGATTGGGACTATTGCGCTCCTGAAATTATCTTGACCGAGGCAGGTGGACAACTTACCCACGCCGACCTGTCGCCATTGTCTTACAACAATCTGGAACTAAGGCAATGGGGGACGATCGTGGCAAGTAATGGGCATTGTCATGATCAGATTTGTCAAATTAGCCAAGAGGCGATCGCGCCCATTAAAAAGTGAAATAATCAGTAGTGCGCGGTGAATCCGCGCCCGCTAATTATTTCACCAAGAAGAGAGTATGAAATCACAAGCAATTTTAATTGGTGCTGCTGTAGTTGTTGGCGTAATGGCTATCACCAATCCCAGCAAAGATCGCTACATCACCTATGCCACTGAACGATTTACAGAAGTAGGTCAAAACTCAATTTGCGCTGGCGAGAATATTCCGATCGCGGCTCAGCAATCCTGTAAATTTGTGATTTCTCAAGGCAAAGGTGTAATTAAACCCCTTGTGGAAAATTCGACAAAACAGCAAAATTTTGTACTGTTCAGTCTTTACGAAACGGATTTACCTAATCAAAAAATAACCACGATCGCCGCCTTTGGTAATTTCTTGATGTTCAAATAAAAACAAAGGGGCTTAAGCCCCCTTGTTTACTAAGGGACTTGCGAGAAAATAAAATACCAATCCAGATTTTCCAGAATCGGTGGGGCGGATTCTCCGCCCCACCGATTCTGGTTTTATATTTGGTACTTTATTAAGTCGCAAGTCCCTAAGGATTATCTTGATCGAATTGTTCTAATTGTTTCCAGACCAACTGCAAAAGTTTATCTAGTCCTTTTTTCGATGCGGCCGAAATCGCGAGGATGGGTAGATCAAACTGGGCAGCAATTTCCTCCACATCTTCAGGCAACATCGCATCAATTTTATTTAACGCCAGAATTTGGGGCTTATCAGCTAAACCATGACCATAGGCGGCTAACTCTTCTTGAATTGTATGATAAGCGGTGAGGGGATCATCTTGAGTCACATCGATGAGATGAATTAAGAGCTTAGTCCGTTCGACATGGCGTAAGAAGTCATGCCCTAAGCCGATCCCATCGGATGCACCTTCAATAAGTCCAGGAATATCCGCAAAGACAATACCATCACCTGATGGCTTGGACACGACCCCTAGATTTGGCACAAGGGTCGTAAAGGGATAATCGGCAATTTTGGGGCGTGCTGCTGATACAACTGAGATTAAAGTCGATTTACCAGCGTTGGGCATTCCAATGATCCCCACTTCCGCAATTAGTTTTAATTCTAAATAAAGCGTCAGTTCTTCCCCTGGTAATCCAGGTAAGGCGTAGTCAGGGGCGCGATTTTGATTGCTTAAAAAGTATTTATTACCCAAGCCACCTTTACCACCCCTTGCCACGACCAAAGTCTGGTCAACTTCTGTAAGATCTCCTAAAACTTCGCCTGTCGCCTCATTCATGACCACTGTACCCAGTGGCACTTTGATAATGCGATCGTTGCCCTTTTTGCCCGTCATATTGCTAGGACCGCCGCGTTCGCCAGCTTCAGCCTTAAAAATATTCTCGAAGCGAAAGTCTAGAAGGGTTTGCAGATCGGTGGTTGCCTGTAAAATCACCGATCCGCCATGACCACCATTCCCACCCGCAGGACCACCCGCAGGCACATACTTCTCACGGCGAAAGGCAACTAAACCATCTCCACCATCTCCAGACTTGACTTGTATCGTAACGCGATCTATAAAATGCATTGCTAATCCGATTAATTGCTCTGAGGAGTTCAAGATAATTTTAGAAGGGCTTGCAAAGCAAGCTCTTCTAAAATTATCTTGTTTTTTTAAGTAAGCGCAAAGCGCTACAGGAGATAACGCAATTTACTTGCAGCGTTATCGGAAAAATGGGTTTAAAACCCCGTCCTTCCAGGACGGCTTTATATTAGAATACATTAAGTACCGTAGGGCATACGGGAATTCACGCTTGAGAAGCTAGTTGCAAGACTAGGTATCACTGGGTAAGACCATTCTAGGACAAGTCCTACAGGCATTCTTTGAGTCCAAGAATCCTCATGCCTTTAGGCTGAGGAGTGTCAATTGGTTTCATATCTATTATGCTACGCCTTTACAAAGTGCAAAAAACATTCTAGAGAGGTCATGCTTTGCACGACCTCTCTAGAATGTTCGAGCATCCTGAATAATCCTAATTCCTCCCCAAATCACTAAATTTGATAAATCTGCGCCCCTGTGGGACGCGACTTTACAGGTTTAATCTTTGGTAATATTGCCAGTCCTGACCCAACCTTCTTCCTTTGTATTTTCGTTGCGAACATATATCCATTCGCGATCGGGGGCTTCTCTAAGTACAGAAACTTTGTTATTAAAGTCTGCACCACCAACGCTTTTAGATGCTTGGCTAGGATCAGCGCGAAACACTAAACCAATACTGGCATTAACCTTACCTTGATATTTAGCATCGTTAGTTTTAGGCTTTGCTTTGACCGTTGGCTGGGGCATAGGTGCGACTTTAATGGCGGCGATCGGTGGTGCTGGTGCAGGAACTGACTTGAGATCGTTAGAAAATACAGGCTTTTGGGGATTTTTCTGAAATGGCAAAATGATGTAATACCAGCCTGTGACAATAATCGCCGCAATCAGTCCTAGGCTAAAAGCTAAGCTTGTACTCGATTTTGCAGTTTCTGGAAATCTCATTAAGTCGCACCTAATCTCTATCAAAAATCACTAGCAAAATGGGTTAGAGATTTACTTAGGAAATCTCTAACTACGCAAATTTGATGATTGGTTGAATAGATTACCTTAAGTTATCCAATTTTTTCAAATTTGGGCAATATTTTTCAAATAAAAAAGAGAGCTTAGCAGCACCTCTCTTTTTTATTTGATTTAAGTAGCTATTGTTTCAGAAACGATCGCCCCGTCGCCACTGACCCATGCAATCTGGGGAATACCACGCGATCGCGCATGATCCCGCACCACATCAGCATCACGAAACTGTAGCTCTAGCTCGATCGCCTCTATTTGGGGATCTTGACGTAATTTTGCGGCATGGGCAAAGGCGGATTGCATTGACTCTGTGGTTTTGGCGACAACTAAGCAGCTTGACGTGGTGAGCGTTTGGGGTAATTGCTTTTGTAGCGCCTGTTGCAACTCTTCGAGATTAATGCAAAAGCCGATACTGGGATAGCTGACATGTTGAGGATGATAAACCCCAAGCAAGTGATCGTAGCGTCCGCCTTGAGCAACGACATAGTTATTGCAAGCAACCTCAAACACGATTCCTGTGTAGTAGTCGAAGGTTTGCATAAAGCTAAGATCGAGAATTAGGCGATCACTAGCATTTTGATTGGTACTTTCCCAAAGATCGATTAGAGATTTGAGGTAATTGATTTCGCCTGTCAGTCCCGAAGTCCATTGGCTGGTGGCGAGACGACTCAATACATCCTTGGGCTTGCCACGCAGATCAACTAGTTCGAGGGCATAGCCTTTGACATCTTCAGGTAAGTCCATCTCAGTAATGGCAATGCGATCGAGCTTAGCGAGGCTTTGGCGTAACTTGGCGCGATATTGTTCTGGCAATAGATCGAGCAATGCGCCAGTTAGTCGAGCATCACCGAGAATAATTTGCCAATCGGGTAGTTCTACGCGATCGAGGCTTTCGGCTAGGAGCAACAAAATTTCGCCATCAGCTAATAATCCTGATGCGCCCAGCAATTCTACGCCTGTCTGAAAAGACTCCTCAGAGGTGTTGTTGGCTCTGCGCCGAAATACATTGGCGTTGTAATAAAGTCGTTGCGGACAGGTTGCCACATGGCTACCCAAACGGGCAGCATAGGCGCGGGCGATCGAGGCGGTAAATTCGGGACGTAATCCTAAAATATCGATGCTGTTGCTATGCAGTTGGATTACGGATTCAGGATCGACGGCTCCACCTGCGGTCAGCGATCGCAAATGTTCAACAGTTGGGGTAATGATGCGTTGATAGCCCCATGACTGAAAAGTTTGTTGAATGCGGCTCTCGATCCAACGCTTTTGAGCAACGTCTAGGGGAAGTAAGTCTTTTGCGCCAGTCGGCAGTTGATGCACCATACAGTTCTCTCAGTCTTCGCCTTTTATCGTATCGCGATTTTGGCAGTGAAAATTGCTACACAGCGCTTTGCGCTTTCTTAAGACCCAGATAAACTCCCAAAAAGCTTGCTTTGCAAGCTTTTTGGGAGTTTATCTATTTATGGCTGGCAATCCATTCGCGCAGTTTTAAGATCCAACTACGTTGTGGAGGTGTTTCTTTTTGATTGATTTTTTGATTGATTTTTTGATTGATATTGGGATTTGCCTTAGTAATACTATTCTTTTTGGCAATACTGTTAGATTGGCTAGAATCATCAAATTCTAGAAGATATTTTAGAGCCAGCCCCTCTTGAGGATTAATCTGAAGCGATCGCTTAAAGCTTGCCTTTGCCATTTGTGGTTGATTGATGTTTTGATAAACCACACCTAACATCGCCAAACATTTACTATTGTTCTGATCAATTTGCAAAATATCTCGCAAATCTCGAAGCGCTGCATTCCAATCACTCTGCATGATATAGATTTCACACATATTCAGCCGATTGTTAATCATCTGTATATTATTGCGATCGGCTCTCTCCTGAATTACGGTTGCATCAGACTCCTGAAGGATCGTTGCATCAGAGCTAGATTGCAAATTATTAGAAGATTGATCGGGTACATACTTCAGGTTATAGGCGTAACTAGGCTTTGATGGTGGTGGTAGGAAGTTTTGGACATGGGCTTTAGTGGTTTTAGGTGACACCATCGGCGCAAGTACTGGCGGCATATTGGCTGCCCCGTGGTGATAGCCTGCTTTATACAGAATGTAGACTAGATTAAGTTCACTGATCTCGGCTGTATGCTCCAAAATATTTGTAAGCGATTGGTACTGCACTTTGGCAATCTCGGTCACAAATCGCTCGTAAACTTCATCGCTGGGAGTGATCATTAACTCACAGGCCATTTCTGAATGAATCTGAATATTACGAGATCTCTGCATTAAGCGCATGGCAAGCAACTTGAAGATGCTCTGGTAAGCTTGACGATCCTGCTCTTTCATCAGCATGTTATAGGCAGGATTGACTAGTTTTGCGAGATATTGGGTGGCAATTTCCTTCTCTTCAGCAGAAAATCCGTATACATCGGGGTGCAAGATCCTTGCAATCCGTAAATACACATTGCGAATGTACAGATGATTGCTAATGATTGGTAATCCCAATGCTGCGTAGTAATCATGATTGAACTGACTAATGCCTCGATCAAAGCGAATAAACTGAGGTTTTGACTGCGGTTTTAACTGCTTGGACTGATTCATGTTTACTCGCAAAATCTTAGCAATATTGTTAAGTCAATTAGTCTTGATCAATTAGTAAGTAAATATAGCGCTTTGCGCTTTCTTAAAACCTAAATAAATTTTCAAAAAGCTTGCGAAGCAAGCTTTTTGAAAATTTATCTGTAATATCTAACATAGGCTGTATTCCTGAAGATATCATCAAAAGTCTAGCCTTCATCACCTAGATAGGCTTCAATTACGGCCCGATCGCTTTTGACAATTTCAGGCTGACCGATCGCAATTAATTGCCCAAAATCTAACACGGCTATACGATCGCACAGCCCCATCACTAAGGGAACATGATGTTCGATCAGCAGAATGGTCAGTGCAAAGCGATCGCGTAAACTACGGATAAAATCGCTGAGTTGTCCTTTTTCGCTAGGATTCATGCCTGCGGCGGGTTCATCGAGTAATAATAATTTCGGTTGCAAAGCAAGGGCGCGAGCAATTTCGAGGCGACGTTGATCGCCATAGGAAAAGTTTTTGGCTTTGACTTCAGCGCGATCGCTGAGTCCCACCAGTTCTAATAATTCCCAAGCCCGATCATAGGTTTGCTTTTCTTCGTTGGGAGTTAGACCTAAGACTCCACTCCAAAGCCCTGAGCTAGTGCAGAGATGTCGGGCGATCGCCACATTCTCTAGTGCCGACAGTTCTCCAAATAAGCGAATATTCTGAAAGGTGCGGGCAATCCCAAATTTAGCGATTTGATGAGGACGACGATTTGTAATTTCCTGCCCATCGTAGAGAACTTTGCCAGTCGTTGGCGCAATCAATCCTGTAATCGTGTTAAAAAGTGTGGTCTTGCCTGCACCATTAGGACCAATTACACCAAAAATCTCATTTTCCTGCACATCAAAAGACACCTCATTCACTGCCACTAACCCCCCAAAGCGGCGGGTTACATTTTGTACAGATAGGTTTGTCTTGTTAGTCATGATTATTGTTGAGGAGATTTTTGAGAAGATTTTCGAGGCGCAAATCGAAAGCCATGTCAGACAAGATGTCTGACCCACAAAGATAAATCCCTGTGGAACGGGCATCTTGCCCGTTGATTGGTGCAAAATAACCAAACGTGGGGGCAATTCATGAATTGCCCCCACGTTAGAATCACGCTTTCAAGTCTTTCTGCGTAAGTCCTAATTTAATGCAAATTAATGCAAAATCTCAATCAAAGTACCGCGTTGTAATAGGGGATAAATTTCATCCACATCTCTGTTTTTCATTGATACACATCCTAAAGTCCAATTGATTTTGCGATCGATGATCCAGTCTTTTCCTTTCTCAACGCCATGAATGCCAATCTCACCGCCAATATCATCATTTATGTTCACCTCGCCCCTAGCTCTCGCCTGTGAGAACTTACGCCAAGAGTCTTGAGTGGGATAGTCCAACAAAATAAATTTTGACCATTCCGAATGGTAATAAAGCTCCTTTACCCGAAACACACCTTCAGGGGTACGCTGATCCCCTTGACGGATTTTGTCATCCTTGGGATTTGCCCCCAAGACGATCGCATAGGATTTAATCGGCTTTTTTTGATAATAAACCGTGAGCCTATATTTTGATTTTTCAATTACCATCGCGATCGCCTTTTTATCTAACTTTTTGAGATTAATTAAACTGGGGATCGCTTTATTTGTATTTAGCAACTCATTGGCTGCTCTTGCCTCACATTCAGTCAGGCATGGCAAATAGTTCCATATTTCAGTCCATATTTCAGGATTGGCGATCGCATAAATCCCCAATAAACTCGCCACCAACAAGAGGGAGTTAACAACTTGTCGCGATCGGTTATTAAGTCGATCAGTAATCTTTTTTTGTGGCATATCACAGCCTATTTTTAGGTTTTGTGTATCAGATAAATTTTAAAAAAGCTTGCGAAGCAAGCTTTTTTAAAATTTATCTGGTTACAAGGGGCTTAAGCCCCTTGTTTCTGCTTGGAAAATAATTTTTGAGTTTTGCGCTTGCACCAGTCTAAAAACTCTGGAGTGATAATTCCTTTAGGATAAAAAATTGTACCAATTACGATTAATAACCCAAAAATAATTAAGCGCCCATCCTTCAAAAATTGTCCTAACCACAGGGGAACACCAGTACTAGCCATACCTCGCAAAACTTCAGGCAGAGCCGTGAGAATAATCCCACCCACTACAGGCCCCCAAAAAGTACGAGAACCACCAATCAAGACAAAAGACAAGAAGATAATACTGGCATCAAAAGTTCCCTGCCGCGTATTCCATGTATTTAAGAAATGGGCGCTAATGGCTCCCACCATACCCGCTAAGATCGCTGCTAAGGTAAAAGCTAAAACCTTGTAATAGGTGGGATTAATTCCCATCGAATCGGCAGCTAGTTCATCTTCTCGAATGGCAATTAAGGCTCGACCAACCCGCACTTTTTCCAGACGATACATAAAGACCATGCTCAATCCCAAAAGCGGCAAAGCTAACCAAAGATATTCTAAGGGTGACTGAAAGGGCTGAGGAATCCCAAAAATGCCGATCGCCCCACCCGTGATCTCTAGATTTAGCGCCACTACTCGCAAAATCTCCACAAAAGCAATGGTAGCGATCGCTAAATAAATTCCGCGTAGGCGCAATACAGGAATTCCCAGAACGATGGCAAATAGTCCCGACACCACACCCGCCGCCAGCATTTCCAGCAATACCCACCAGATTGGTAAAGTGCCTGTTGTCGTCGTTAAAATCTTAGTAGAGGCGATCGCCGCGATATAGCCGCCCAAGGCATAAAACCCCGGAGTTGCCAGTGACAACTGACCTGCCATCAATGGCAAATAGACGGAAATCCCTAGAATTGCACCAAAAATCGCCGATACAATCAAGAAGCCATAGGTATTAAAAAATTCAGCCATCGCTTAGATTTATTATTTTTGAAGACAGGGTAATTAGCACTCCTCTTAAAAAATAACCTTCCATCGCACTAATTAGCTATCATTGTTCAATAAGCCACAGTATCTTAAGAAAATATTAAGATCTTCTGTAAACCTAAGCACAACTTAATCAGTTTAATCAGTAATCATCCTGCGATCGCTGCTTAAAACATTAACCCCTAGCGTAAATCTTCAAAAATGTAAGATTTTTACGCAAACCTGAGCAACTACAAAATCAAATTCTAGAGAAGAGAGTACAAACAGTGGACATTCAAATTGGGCGCGGTAAGACTGCACGCAGAGCCTATGGCATCGATGAAATTGCCCTAGTACCAGGGGGCAGAACCCTCGATCCCAACGTTGCCGATACATTTTGGGAAGTTGGGGGAATCCGTCGTGAAATTCCGATTATTGCCAGCGCTATGGATGGCGTTGTCGATGTTGATGCAGCCGTGAGACTGTCGGAGCTAGGTGCATTAGGTGTGATTAACCTTGACGGTATCCAAACTCGCTATGCCGATCCCAAACCCATTTTAGAAAAAATCGCATCTGTGGGTGTTACCGAGTTTGTCTCCCTTATGCAACAACTTTATGCGGAACCAGTTAAGCCTGAGCTAATCAAAAAACGTATCCGTGAAATCAAAGAAAAAGGTGGTATTGCTTGCGCCAGCAGCATTCCCGTTAATGCTTTTAAATATGGTTTAATCGCTGCCGAAGCAGGTTGTGATTTATTCTTTCTGCAATCCACTGTCGTTTCCACGACCCATATTGCTGCCGAAGGACTGATTTCGCTCGATCTTGCCAAATTCTGTCAAGACATGCCGATCCCCGTTCTTATGGGAAACTGCGTCACCTATGACGTAACTCTCGAACTCTTGAGAGCAGGAGCCGCAGGTGTCCTTGTGGGGATTGGACCTGGAGCCGCCTGTACCTCTAGAGGTGTCCTCGGTGTCGGTATTCCCCAAGCTACCGCCGTTGCCGACTGCGCCGCCGCCCGTGAAGACTTCTTTAAAGAAACTGGCAAGTATGTCCCCATCATTGCCGATGGTGGCTTGATTACAGGAGGCGACATCTGCAAGTCGATCGCCTGTGGTGCTGATGCCGTGATGATTGGTTCGCCCTTAGCCAGAGCCGCCGAAGCCCCAGGTCGTGGTTTCCACTGGGGGATGGCAACACCTAGCCCTGTTTTACCACGGGGAACTAGAATCAAGGTGGGTACAACAGGTTCCTTAGAGCAAATTTTGCGTGGTCCTGCGGGACTTGATGACGGTACACACAACCTACTGGGCGCACTCAAAACCAGCATGGGAACCCTTGGAGCCGCCAATATTCGGGAGATGCAACAAGTGGAAGTGGTAATTGCGCCTTCACTCTTAACGGAAGGAAAGGTTTACCAAAAAGCCCAACAGCTAGGTATGGGCAAATAAAACAATCAAAAAGGCTCGCAATGCGAGCCTTTTTTCTAAATAAAGGTCGGCGGTGCTTTGCACCGCCGACCTTTATTTCGGTTTTATTTGGGTTTTATTTGATTTTGCTTTGCGATCGCAAAGCAATGTAAGATAGATTTTCTATATGAGGGGATCATTTTGTAGCGATTATTTGCTGGCAATGTACAATTAGGGGACACCTAAATCGATATGGCAAAAATCCTACTAGTTGAAGATAATGAAATGAATCGTGATATGCTATCGCGAAGATTAATGCGTAGAGGATTTGAAGTTATAGTTGCTGTTGATGGAGAATCTGGAGTGAGAGTTGCCGAATCAGAGCTACCCAATTTAATTGTGATGGATATGAGTTTACCAGTTTTAGATGGGTGGGAAGCAACAAAGCGCCTAAAACAAATATCTACAACTCGTAATATTCCTATCATTGGTTGTTCAGCCCATGCCATGGTAGGCGATCGCGAAAGGGGACTTGAAGCAGGTTGTGATGATTATGACACCAAGCCGATTGAATTTGTGAGATTATTAGGCAAAATTGAGAGGTTGTTAGAAAAATATGCCAGAAATTAGTAAGTCTAACATCCTAATTGTTGACGATGAGCCGATGAATCGAGAGCTATTGTATCGTCATTTAAAAAATTTAGGATATAGCAATATTATCTTGGCAGATAGCGGCAAAAAAGGTTTAGAAATAATAGCTTCCCAATCAATAGACCTGCTTCTATTGGACATGATGATGCCAGTGATGAATGGATTAGAAGTACTAGAGCATCTCAAAAGCCATCAGGAATGGCGAATTATTCCTGTCATTATTATTTCGGCATTAGATGAGAAAGATATGATTCTTTCTTGCATTCAAAAGGGGGCTGAAGATTATTTAACTAAACCCTACGATCGCGTTCTACTTAAGGTCAGAGTCAGAGCCTGTCTTGATAAAAAAGATTTGTACGATCGCGAAGCCTTCAATAAGCAAAAACTAGAAGCCGCCTATAAGGAACTTGCGATCGCCTATTATGAATTAGAAATCATCAAAAATGAATTAGAAGCATTATCCCATCGTGATGGCTTAACGGGTATTGCCAATCGTCGGTTTTTTGATAAAGTCTTAGAAAGAGAATGGAATGCTGCAAAAAGAGAAAAAAAAGTTCTTTCTCTAATATTATTTGATATCGACTACTTTAAGAAATATAATGATACCTACGGTCACTTGGCGGGAGATGATTGCCTGTGTCAAGTAGCGATCGCGGCCTCACGAGCAATCAAACGCCCAAGAGATACCTTAGCAAGATATGGTGGGGAAGAATTTGCAATTATTCTCCCCGATACAGATAGCGATGGAGCCAGCTTTTGCGCCGAACAAATCCGCCTTGAGATAGAAAATCTAAATATTGTCCATGCATCTTCGCAGATAAACTCCTATGTCACCGCTAGTCTAGGCTTATCAACGATCAGTCCTTGTGTAGAGTCTACAACTTCTCAGCAATTAAT
>DCSN01000202.1 GCA_002325645.1 Pseudanabaena sp. UBA1465 | reverse complement strand
CAGACCAGCGGATTCGCGCCGGAGAGCGCGGTGGTGGCAAAGTTGACGGATTTGACATGGGGAATTCCCCCTTCGACTGCACGCCGGAAAAGGTCAAAGGTAAGCGAATTTTCATTAGTACAACTAACGGTACTCGTGCTCTGCAAAGAGTGGAAGCTTGCCCAACAGTTGTAACAGCAGCTTTAATTAATCGTAAAGCAGTTGTGCAGTTTTTGTTAGATAAACAGCCAGAAACTATTGGGATAGTTGGTTCTGGCTGGGAGGGGAGTTACTCGTTGGAAGATACTGTGTGTGCTGGGGCGATCGCCCACAGCCTCTTGACAGAAAGTGGTATTCCTGCTAGAGATTTTGCTGGTAACGATGAAGTATTTGCAGCAATTGCGCTGTATCTCCAGTGGCAAAATAAATTGCATGAATTGCTGGAGTGCGCCAGTCACGGCCAGAGACTCCTCGGTTTAGGAGTTATTGAAGATTTGAAGTATTGCGCGCAAACCGATATTTTAGATGTGCTGCCAATGCAGCGAGAACCTGGAGTTTTGGTTAAGTCGGATTGGAGAATTTGAATTAGGGGGCGATCGCTTTCTTGGTCTATTTTCTCCATTTACGCCTTCGCGGTTCGTTCTTTTTCGCCTTGTGGGGGCGGGTTTATGAGATTACTTGTTTCAGGCATGGACGGTATGTAAAACCCGCCCCGGAAGGCTTGAGTAGGGGCTGGTTTTACGAAGAATATTTAATGACTGCAAACAATCTATAGCCTTTCTCAGGTAAATTAGGTGATCCTTGGCGGAGGGCATAGGGTATAGGGCATAGGTGCTTTCTTTTCCGAGTAGAATGTCGGTTTTAGGATTGCTATATGACAGAAAGAGCGAGTTTACTTCGACGCAGCTATCAGAGCTTTACCAACATTCCGATCCGAGTGTTGCTGACAGTTCCATTTATGTTGCAATTGGTGGGAGCGGTTGGGATAGTCGGTTATTTGTCCGATCGAAGTGGACAGCAATCAGTGAGGGAACTTGCAGACCAACTCACACAACAGGTGTCGCGGCGGATTCACGATCGCCTCACCACCTACCTACACACTCCCCAAGACGTTGTAGCCGCCAACCATCTGGCAGTAGAGCAGGGAACCTTTGACATCAACGACTTTGAGCAACTTGGGTACCCTGCAAACAACCCAAGAACTGACGCTGATGAGTAACCACGAGCGGCAGTTTGTCCGGGTGACTGCTTTCTATTCACGATCGCGGACGTGGGATTCCTGCCGATAAACTCGAAACCATCTTTGGTCGATTTCAGCAGGTGGATGTGCAGGATTCCCAAAATAAGCGAGGAACGGGGTTAGGACTTGCCATTTGCAAGAGTATTGTGCAACAGCACCAGGGACAGATTTGGGCCCTGAGTGTGTTGGGAGCAGGAAGCTCCTTTTATTTCACGCTACCCGTTCAGGATGAAGCGGTATAGCCAAACAGCGTTGGCAGGGTAATGAATAAGAAAATCAGAAATTTTGTCCATCTCATATATTTCTTATATTTTTGCCCTAGAGTCTGGTAATCTGTGATTATTACTGACTCGCTAAACGGGATAAATTTTACTCCGAATATAAAATATAACTTAGGCGGATTTCTCCCAATAGTTTCTTGGTCAAGTATAAAAACTCAATTACCCGTTGATTAACATATGGAAGCAGTTTGGGATACGCTAAAAAATATCAATTACTCCGGCATACCGATTGCCAAAATCGCTGCTGTTATCATTATCCTGACCTTAACACAGACATTAAGGAGATTTTTTGTTTCAGTCATTGTTAAAACCATTGAGCGTTTTACTAAAAAAACCGAAACGACACTTGATGATGAGTTGATTGCAATTATCAAGCCGGCTTCAAGTTGGCTGATTCTGATTGGTGGAATTTCACTGAGCAAAGAAATTCTGGCAGAGAATTTAGGCTCTCAACTGAACCAAACCATCGGTAGTACGCTCAACTACATAGTCATTTTCATAGTTGCTTATGTTGTTTACCGAGGCTCTTCTATTTTGGGTCAGGTAATAGCCAACATATTGCTACACACTGAAACAGAGCTTGATGAATTGCTCAGACCTTTAATGCCAAAGATTTTTCAATCAGCAGCAATTATTGTATTGGCAATCAAGATAAGTGAGATATTTTTAGGACAATCTGCCGCTGCATTGGTTGGTCTATTAGGCGGTGCTGGTATCACCTTTGGTTTGCTGTTGAAGGATATCGTTTATGATTGGTTTTGTACATTGATTATTTACTCCGATAATCTCTATCGAGAAGGTGACTGGGTGGGAATATCAGGAGTAGAGGGTTTTGTGCAGATACTCCATATCGGATTCAGAACCACAACTCTGCATATATATCAGTGGGGTTCTATAATGAAAATGCCGAATTCTAAAATGATTTCTGGCATTGTAGAAAATTGGTCACAAAATCCTGGTAGTGAATTAAAGTGGGGTCTTAGTTTAACTCTCAAAATTGATGGTATCTCATCAAAGCAAACTGCCAGAATATGCGACGCTCTTCGAGAAATGCCCTCAAATATTAAGGGCTTATCGAAAGAAATAATAGTTCGTTTTAGCAAGATTGAAAATAATGCCCGAGTCATTAAAGTCGTTGCTTTTGTTAATGATGACAATCTCTACTTTGATGCCGAGAAAAACTTAAATCTAGCTATCCTAGAATTACTAGAACAAGAGGGAATTGATTTCCTTCATGTGGAACTTAGAACTGAGCCGGAAAAATATAAACAGAGTCTACAAGTAACCAACAATTAGACATCTCCCATAATTATTGTGGAACAGGCAGGATGCCTGTTCTTGACAAGCTTTTTGGGAGATGTCTATTGATCATCCATTTACGGCAAGAATTCATTCTTGCCTGTGAATGGATGCCAACAAATTTTACCAAAATACTCAAGATGACGAGGTAATTTATGCGATAATATGCTTGAGCATTTAAAGTGGCGTTGTCAAGGCAATTTTGACACGGATTTATTCAGCAATCAAGCCATTTACAATCAAAAATAGAATCAAAGAATCAAATTGAAATGTACTTACATTGCCAAAAAAGCCATGTTGTGCATTGAGAATGCCTAGACTTATCTGATTAGTATTCCAACCCATTGAAAAAAAAAGTTACCAGCATGAATAGTCTCAAATTTCAACACCCAATCCAACTGAATACTTGTAGTAGAGAAGCCATTCTCAGTTATTTTCAAAACGCCTGGGAAATGGAAGATATGCTGATGAAAAGCATGGTTGGATCGGAAACATTTTATCTCAATCCAGATTCCTTAAGGAACCCCCTAATTTTTTACTTAGGTCATTGTGCGGCTTTTTACATAAACAAATTAACCTGGGTTAATTTGTTGGAAAAAGTTCTGCTCCCAGATTATGAATTAATATTTGGATTTGGGGTAGATCCGCAAACTCCTGATGAACTAAATGCCGCCATTTCTCAGATTCAATGGCCGGAAGTAGCAAAGGTTTGGGAATATCGCCACCAAGCTTATGAAATCATTTCAGAAGTGATTAAAAACACGCCACTTAATCTCCCAATTCATCAAAATCATCCCCTTTGGGCATTGATGATGGGTATCGAACATCAGCGCATTCATTTTGAAACTTCTTCCATGCTAATCCGACAACTTCCTGTAGAGAAAGTTGAATGTCCTGACGGATGGCAATATGCACCTTCTAATAACAACATTTCCCATAATGAAATGATCGAAGTTTCTGGTGGGTTGGTTGAACTTGGTAAACCCGAAAATTCCTCCCTTTATGGTTGGGATTGTGAATATGGTTATCGTCAAGTTAAGGTTGAACCATTTTCAGCCAGTAAGTATATGATCACCAATGCAGAATTTCTGGAATTTGTTACTGCTGGTGGCTACGAAAAACAAGATTATTGGGATGAAGAATCTTGGGGTTGGAAAACTGAATATAACGTCAAATATCCCCAATTTTGGATACCTAATAATGGTTGTTACAAATATCGAGCTATGTTTGATGAAATTGAACTCCCTTTAGATTGGCCAGTGGAAGTCAATCATTATGAAGCAATGGCTTACTGTCGCTGGAAAGGTGAGGGAATTCGCTTAATGAGTGAAGCGGAATGGAATTTAGCAACTTATGGCTCTGATGCTTATGCAAAAAGCATTGCATTAGATACGATAAATGATTTCAATCTCAATTTGAAATTTGGTTCGCCTAGCCCAGTCGGTATATTGAAACAAGCCGAAAGTCCTTCTGGACTTTACGATTTGCGGGGGAATGTTTGGGAATGGTTGAATGATGATTTTAATCCATTACCAGGATTTAAAACCCATTTTCTTTATGAAAACTATGCAGCACCTTATTTTGATAGCCAACATAAGATGATGTTGGGTGGTGCTTGGGTGACAAATGGCACAGAAGCCTTAAAGTTTTATCGCAATTGGTTCCGTCCCAATTTTTATCAACACGCTGGGTTTAGAATAGCCCAATCACACAACTAAGAAGCTTGAAAAGTTATTTAAGCTCGAATTTAACCACAAATCAATGTAAGTAAGTCGGCACGATAAGCTGTTCGGCATTTAAACTCCTGGCTGTCGGTGCGTAGGGGCGAATGGCCATTCGCCCGTACTGACGCACCCTACTAGCCTAAATCAATTGATTGAATTTAAAGTGATTAAACGTGAGATAATAGAAGATGTAGACCAAGCACTATCTCAATTTTAAATTCTGTTCTCCCACTCACCCCAGAATGTTAGAAACTGCCAAAAGTAACTCTGGATTGTACGATTAGCAGGTGAATGTTGGGGATTTAATCTACGAAAATTGTCCTAAAAACAACCGAATAAAAAATGATGAGCCTATTAATTGTCTTGGCTGAAGTCGGCCTGGTCATAATTATTTTTCTATTCTTAACTTGGCTGGTCGGAAATTTATCCAAGCTATCGATCAAATTATCAATATTTAAGCTCGACGATAGAGGGATCAAAATCCTGCGTCGTCAGAGCACAGGATTGTTGTTACTTACTTGCTCGGTGCTGTGTATTTTGATTGTCGGTGCTAATGGTTTCCTGCTCTATCGAGGTGAAGACCTGGAAAAATACACACTGGACTTAATTCTCCGTATCCCATCAGAATTTTGGCTCACACTGGGAATTGGCATAGCTCAAAGTATTGGCACCGTAATTGTAGCAGCGATCGCCCTGAAATTCCTCAAGTATTGCCTGAAGTTAGCTAGCACTCGCGCCAAGAATATAGACAAAAGCACCACCGACGATGAAAGTATTGATGCTTTCTTTAGCGCACTCTATCAAAGAATCAAAGGGGGAATTTGGCTGTGGGCGATCGTTTGCTGTACTCTGTTTCTCAAATTACCAGGAGTAGTTTCAGACTATCTGTCGATCGCACTACGAATCTATCTGATCGTTGCTGTCGGATTACTCATACTTAAAGCGGTTGCTGCGATCGTTGATACCCTAGATGCTCTCAGCATCAGATACTCCAGCCCTGATAACCTATTGAGATTCTACGATCGCCTACAACACCTGAGCCCTCTTTTGAAGCGGTGTCTGGAATTTGCGATCTATGTCTGTATGGCAACATTGGTAACTCAGCAGATAGAGTTAATCGCCAAACTGTCCGATTTTGGTCTGCGAATTATCAAGATCATTGCCATTATTTTCATAAGTCAGGTGTTGTTTGAGGTGATCTACTTACTTGTGGAAGAAGTGCTATTTAAAGACCATAATTTGACTGAGACACAAACAAGCAGACGCTTAACTCTGATTCCTCTGTTTCGGAGTTTGTTGCAATACTTAGTTTATTTCACCGTGGGGATTTCTATCCTTTATACCCTCGACATTAATCCAACTCCCATACTGGCTGGTGCGGGTATTGTTGGGATAGCTGTAGGTTTAGGCGCACAGACACTAATCAACGATATAGTCAGCGGCTTCTTTATTCTGTTTGAAAACTACTATTTAGTGGGTGACTATATTGAGGCGGGGAAAGTCGAAGAGAAAACAGTAGAGGGTACTGTTGAGGCGATCGAACTTAGAACCACTCGCATCCGACATCCCAATGGTCAATTACAGATTATTCGCAATGGGGATATTGGCTCAATTACCAATTACTCCAAACAATACATATTTGCAGTAGTGGAAGTTTGTGTACCTTATAATGCCAACTTAGCCAAAGTCTATCAAGTAATTGAAGAGATAGGACAAGAGTTAAAAGCAAATTATTCAGATGTACTTGAACCCACACAGGTAGATGGCGTGGAAAGTCTAGGCGAGTCTAACTTATTGCTACGGACAATGACGAAGGTAAAGCCGGGAAAGCATCTTCTGATCCAGCGCATTCTGCGGAAAAAAATTATGGATACCTTGCTGCAAGAAAGTATTCTATTTCCGGCTCATATTGCAAGTAAAGAATGATTCCAATAACTACTCTGAGGACGCGCTGAAATTTGTAATTTTTTTATGTTCAAAGACAAGTTTTTTACTACTTTCGGGGCTGAAAGCTGAAAGCTAATAGCTGAGATACTGGCTGAACAAGAGCAAGCCACTGCAATTGATCCCACTAATAATTTGAAGATTTAATAAAAACTCGAAAAAGAAACCGGGTTTCTGCGACAAAGGCATACCCGATCGCCAAGATTTAGTGAAGAAACCCGGTTTCTGACACCCTCATGCGACTAGGTTGTTGTTTACTCTGATTTAAAACTGCCGTCGCAGCGTTTCTGATGGCAACTCACCGAACATTTCTTTGTAATCTCTAGCAAAATGTCCAGCACTCCAAAATCCCCACTGATGAGCCATTTGCATCACCATTGTTGTGTCAGGGTCAGCTTTTTTTAAAGCGCGACGTACCCCATTAAGTCGTTGAATCTTGATATACGCCATTGGACTCATGCCAAAAATATCTTGAAAGCCATAAGTTAAGGCACTACTGCTGGTTTCCAATGCGTCGCACAGTTGCTTAAGGGTTAAGGGTTTGTCAATGTAGGATTGGGCAATTTCTTCGGCTTTTTTCACTATGGGGTAACGGCGTAAAGTTTTTACGATCGGCTTTTTTTGTCGGATACCCGCTCCGAGCGTATCGATCAGCAACGGCAAGAAATTTTCGACGATGTGGGATTGTGCTTGCGACTCCATTAATAATGAGGGTTGGGCGATCAACATTTGAGAGATTTGCTGATAATAAGCTCTGAGATGGCGAAATGAAGCAGGATGGAAATGGAGTGAATTTTGCCGGAGAAACATTTGCCCTAAGTCATGGTATCCCATTTGCTCGGCTAGGGACTGGAAAACGGTCAAATCAACGTTAGCGAGGACTAGGTGAGCATTTTTTCCAGTCGTAATATCGTTTTCTCTCGTGGGATCGAACCCAAATAGATCGTGTTTTCTGATCGGGCAACCATGAGACAGTACCTGTGTCCGATCGCCTTGAAGTGGAAGCCCAAATCCCAGGAGATGAGGACTCTTTAACCCCTTTATTCTCACGGCTTGATTATAGGTAACGTCGGTAAACTTCAGACTCCCCAAATCGGCAAAATTAACTCTCCCCACAAACTGACCGGAGGTTAACTGGGTGCCAGTGATCTTCAACTGTTTGATAGCTTGGGCACAAGCATCAATATCGTCGAACTGGCGAGTCACCACCTGAGAGTTCGCGTGGGAGTTAGGGTCAACAGTGAGGGTCATAGATTGGCGTTAGGCTGAGTAAAATCGTCTGAGACGTAGCTTGAGGGAGCTTTGAACAGATAAATGGCATTATACGCGGTCTAGTGGCGTTTATTGAGACGCGCAAAAGTTGGAATTTTGGAATCTTTATTCTCCTCAAGTAGCCAGATAATTTCATTAATGTCTGCAACACTTCATCTAAAATGAAAGATAACACTATGCTACAAACAAAAGAACAACAATCAGTGATTCTCTTTAATAAGAGTTTCAAAACTCCCGATCCCATTCCTCAAGCCGGTATTGAGCAGGCGATAAAATTGATGCAAACAGGAAGACTTTATCGCTATAATTTCTCAGATGATTTGAGGAATTATCGCCAGCATCCTGAGTTAAATGATGACGATGAGGAACTGGCAACCGAATTAGCCAAATTAGAATATGAGTTTAGTCTCTACACAAAACACAAGTATGTGATAGGAGTTAATTCTTGTGGAAGTGCGCTCTTTTTAGCCCTGAAAGCTGGTGGGGTCAAAGCTGGAGACAAAGTATTGAGTAATGCTTTTACCTTTACGGCAGTTCCTAGTAGTATCGTTCATGCTGGTGGAGTGCCTATTTACATAGAGTGTAACTCTGAATATGTCATTGATCTGGAAGATTTAAAACGTAAAATAGAATCTCATCCAGACGCAAAGTTCTTTGTTTTATCCTATATGCGAGGACATATTCCCGATTTAGAGGCTGTCAAGAATATTTGCGATCGCGCCGGAATTTATTTAATAGAAGACTGCGCTCATAGTCTAGGTGCAGAATGGGATGGAAACTTAGTCGGACATCATGGGAAAATTGCTTGCTTTAGTACCCAAAGTTATAAAATACTTAACTCGGGTGAAGGGGGTTTAATTGCCACCAATAATCCACAATTGGCAGCCTATTGTATTCTCGCAGCAGGTTCTTACGAAAAGTTGTACAAGAAACATTTGGCTCGTCCATTAGATGACAATTTATTTGAAGAACTGAAGCCTCATGTTCCCAATTTTAGTTTGCGAATGAGTAACTTAACGGCTGCTGTCTTAAGACCTCAAATTAAACATTTAGAACAGAAGATATCTCAAGGGATAGAAAGATACGATCATCTAGTAGAAATACTCAGTTCGGTCAGAAATATTTATATTCCCTCTCATGAGGACAAAGTGAAACGTGCGCCTGACAGTTTGCAATTTAATCTTTTGGGATTAACTTCAAAACAGGTCGATAAATTTGTTGAACACACTCACGAGAGGGGTTTGGCTATCCAGATTTTTGGCAAAGGCGATAATTCTCGTTATTACAAAAACTGGCAATACTCATTCACAGAAACACCCATTCTGGAAAAAACAGAAGCGATTATTTCTTCGGCTTGCGATCTGAGGTTGCCATCATCTTTTGATTTCGATGACCTCAATTTAATCGGCTATATTATCAAAGATGTTCTGTATAACATTTTGAGAAAAGACGATGATCAAGATTATCCAACTGGATTAACAGACTACTTTGAAAATATCGAAGAAGTCCGGGGGAAATACGATACTTGGGTATCATTTTATGACCAAGAACATTACGATAACGGCTGGACAGTTTTACTGAACCATATTGCTTACACCCTCCTATCGTATTTAAAGAAAGATGCTTTGATTTTAGATATAGGGTGTGGGACAGGATTATTAGGTCGAGAACTCAATTCTTACGGCTTGAAAAATCTGCAAGGACTCGATATTAGCCCAAAGTCTTTAGACTTATTAAAAGACCAGGGTATCTACAACGGGTTGCAACTAGAAGAGTTGGGTGAAACTCTTTCTTTTGCAGATAATACCTTTGATGCTTTAGTATCAACTGGCGTTTTCACTCGCAATCAAGTTCCTTTAGAAAGCTTTGAGGAACTGATTCGGATTCTCAAACCAGGTGGTATTTTTGCTGTGGTTCTTAGAGTCGAAGATAATGACTTGTATTACAACCCCATCAAAAACTATTGTGCCATGAAGATGTGGCAAGAAGTTTTCAAGGAAAGAATCACTGTGTTACGAAGCTGCAACCATGAGCTAGTGATTTTGCGGAAGGAGAGCATTTTGTCGGTTCCATTAAGGAAATAAAACCGATAATAGTTCCTCTAATTTCATCTGACTCAATCCAGTAAGTAACTGAATAGCGCGATCGTCTACAGCCAACTATGCGATCGCGTATCAACCATATACAAGAAGACCAACTAATCAGGGAACAATTTTTAGACACGCTAAAACATATCAATATCGATTTTTAAGGCTTCCCGATCGGCAAAATTATTCTAGTCGTTCTCATCCTGACAATAACACAGGTATTTAGGCGATTTTTTATCAGAAAATTGGGTTTAAAACCCCGTTTTTTTAGGACGGTTTTTTCCATTTTTAAGTAATGTAACACATCTATCTCAACAAATGAATATGGTAGAATAAGCACATCAGACAAGATTTAAAAACCTACCCCCGGACTGGGGGAAAGTCTACGCCCAAAACATTCACTAGGTCGATATGACTACGCACATAACCTGTAGACGCGGTAAGCTGGGAACTAAGCGCAATAGGAATATTAAGACCGAAATATCTTAAGAATCCTCACGCCTGATAGCCCAGGACTGATGGCAATAACCCCCTGACGAGCGGTCAGGGATACTGTACAATTTCCGGGATACCAGAAGATTCTGGTGATTGAATTTAGCTGCGTAGCAGCTTAACCGATGAAAATTCTATTAGTTGAGGACGATCGAGCAATAGCAGCGCTTCTCTGGGCGAATCTCACAGCCCATCGCTATGCCGTCGATTTAGCGAGCAATGGGCAATTGGCATTGGAGTTCTTAATGCAGTGGGATTACGATCTGATTTTGCTCGATGTATTAATTCCCAAACTGGATGGAATTAGCCTCTGTCGTCAACTGCGTTCCCAAGGCAATTGGACTCCGATTCTGATGCTCACTGCTCAAAATTCCAATGAGGATGCGATCGCAGGGTTGGATGCTGGAGCAGACGATTATGTCATCAAACCATTTAATCCCAATCAACTCTTGGCACGGATACGGGCATTGTTGCGTCGTGGGAGTAGTGCTACTGCTCCCGTCTTGAGTTGGGGGTATTTGTGTTTAGATCCTACCTTAATGCAAGTGGCTTATAAGCAGCAGGAAATCACCTTTAGACCCAAAGAGTACACTCTCCTCGAACTATTTCTGCGACATCCTCAGCGCATTTTTAGCCGCACTGCCATTATCGATCGGCTTTGGTCGATCGACCAATCGCCTTCGGAGGCAGCCGTAACAACTTTGATCAAAGACTTGCGAATTCGGCTAAAAGCAGCAGGAATTACTGAAGAAGTGATTGAGACAATTCATGGGTTGGGATATCGTTTGAAGGCAGCACCGACGGTCGAAAAGAGCGCAGAGGTGCAAGAGAGCAAAGGGGAGAAGGACACTCAAACGCACGAAACAGTGTTAGCTTCAGTGGATGCTGTGGAAGAGCGATTTAGACTGTCCTTAGAGTCGAGGGTTAGAGTCTTGGAGGAAATGGAAGTCGCGCTACAGACACATCATTTGAGTCCAGAACAACAAGAGAATGGCAGAGAAGAATCGCATAAGTTAGTAGGTGGACTGGGAACGTTTGGTTACCCGAAAGGATCGAAGATTGCTCGTTCGATCGAACGTCTCCTCAAAAACAATTCATTGCTAGAAGAAAGGCAAGCTGCTCGCTTCTCACAACTGCTAGCTGATTTGAAGCAAGAGATAGCACTCCCCCCTACACCATCAACTCAGGAGATTTGACAAAAAAAGGGCAGTATTATGACGAAACACATCCTGGTAATTGATGATGAAGCGGACATTCGAGACGTGATACAGATGTCCCTCGAAGGCTTTGGTGGTTGGCAAGTGATGCAAGCGGAGTCTGGCAGCGAAGGTTTGCTCACAGCGAAGGCAGAACCCTTGGATGCCATCATTCTCGATATTTCAATGCCCGATATGGACGGGTTCGAGTGCTTTGAGCAGTTGCAAGCCGATCTAAAAACTCAGATGATTCCAGTTGTTTTGCTGACGGCTAAAGCATTGGCTAGCGATCGTCGTCGCTTTGCTGCAATGGGGGTAGCCGGAGTAATTATTAAGCCGTTCAATTCAAGACAAGTCTGGAAACAGGTGGCTGAAATTTTAGGGTGGAGCGTTTAGAGACTGTCTTGAAGCTACATTGTTCTCATCGGTAAACATTTTAACATTAAATGACCAATCGCTCAATTAAACACTCGGCAATCCGCCGCGCAGCACCAGGTTCTCCCATGCGGCGCTGGCCGTTTTCATAAATTAGTTCTAATCGGTCAGGATCTCGTAACAACAACTGCATGGCCCTGGCAACTTCACTGGGATGCTTAACTAAAATTAAGGATGGCCCCAAGAGGCGACTTTGAGCTTCGGCAAAAGCGGGAGTAAATTGCGGGCCGGTTCCGGGAATTGCGATCGCAGGTTTTCCTAAACCTACAAATTGTTCTGTAGCGGTGCCGGCCATCGCCACGGCTAAATCGGCTTCGTACAAATAATCCTTAAAACTGTGCTGACTCAAAATCATGGTTGCCTTTCTCTGCACAAAGGTCAAAGGCAATCGGAAATTAGGAGATTCTGGCTGAATTTCTTGGGCATTAGATATGGGGGCTCGCAAGATACTTCCTTCTCGCCACTGGGTTCTAGTTTCGCCGTCTTGACGCCAGCCGAAAGATTCTACAATAGGTCGCAAAGCTTCTAAGTTTAATTCGGGAGAAATTGCTCCTAAAAATAGCAATGAACGATCGGCAAAACTCGACAAAATCCCCGCCACAGCCTCTAGAATTAGCTGCCAATTAGCGTAAGCTTCCGGCGCTCTAGAACCGGGTAGCAAAGTGATAACGAGCGATCGAGCCATTTCCCGAAACTCCGCGTCACCGCCGTAAAATCCGGGGGCTAGGTTTTCCGGTTCTAGTTCGTCCATCATCGGATTTCCCAGATTGTAAGCCCGAATTCCGAACTTTTCCAAAGTCTCGGTCGTCAGGGCATCCCTCGGAAAAACAGCGCGACAGCGCCTTCTAGTCATCAGCCAGCGCTCCCAAGGCCAATAAACGGAGCCCGACCAACCCTCCCAACTAATGCCCCGCGATTTGCGAGGTAGAGGCCCGTTTTCGTCTCGTAAATAATACTCGGACTTGGCGGTACCGACAAAGGCATAGGGCGCGCCACTCAGCCAAGCAAACAGCAGTGGCACAATATCTCCGCAGGCTAAAATAACGGCGTTCTGATTTCCCGACTCTTTTTGCGATCGCACCCAAGCGCGGATGGCTTTAAATTGAGCTATTGTCAACTGAAGCAGGCCACCTTTGATGTCGCGCAAAAACTCTCTTCCGTCCATGTAAATAAAGCCGCCAGAAGGCATCCGCTGCACCGGGCCGATGACGCGGGCATTTTCGAGTTGAGCGAAAGCTTGCCCTTCGCCCACCAGTGGAAAAACGGCTAATTCTGGTGGATGGGGGTGCTGTTGCAGTTCCCGTAAGATGCGAAGGGCGATCGCGTCTTCTCCGTGGCCGTTGCTGAGGCAAAGTATTTTCAATCCCAAATCTCTCAAAAACTGTCTCTCATATTATGGAAGCAAGATTAGCAGCAGGATGCAAGAGTGTTCGATCGATAATTGCCCAATAAATTGCCAAATCAAACCTTTGCATCAAGTGACAATCAAGCAATTTGGTCTCCTGCCCCCGGAGCGTCGCCGTGGGAGCAATCTCAAATCTCAAATCTCAAATCGACCGTGTTTGCGATCGCCCCGGATTGGACAATTGAAATCATCTCCCCCGACCAAAGCCAAACTAAAGTTACTAAAAATATTTTACATTGCCTCAAACACGGAACTCAAATGGGTTGGTTAATTGCTCCAGAGGAGCCGTCGGTTTTTGTAGATCGACCGACTGAATCAACTGCTCTCAAATCCTGGTAAATGCTCCTGTCATGCTGAACGCAGTGAAGCATCTCAATTCTTGACATAATACTGAGATGCTTCC
>DCSN01000013.1:49243-55998 GCA_002325645.1 Pseudanabaena sp. UBA1465 | reverse complement strand
TTGACCTGCTGAATGTAGGTTAATACTGGAAAAAGACATGGTTTATCTACTTTTGAGTCGATTCTTGCTGCTTTGAATCCCCTCAAGTCTTTATTTGTTATAAGTTGAGCAATTACATTTGTTATAAGTTGAGCAATTACCTTTATTAAGTCGTAAGTCCCTTAGGACTACCTCCGTTTCAAAGTGATTTTTAATAGAGCTTTACTATTTTGTGATGGATTAATCGAATTCAAATTATCTAAACTCACAGACTGAATAACATTCAACTGCTGTTTAGGAATTTGCCATTTTGATGCTAAATATGTAGCGATCGCCTGAAAGTAAGATTTTTTTAAATCATTATTTTCGAGATCCCGCAAGCTGATCGTAACCGATAAATTCAGTTGGGGATAAAGCTGTAGCAATTTCCCAATCTGGTCAAGATTGGCATTAGCATTTGTAGGAATTGTGGCAGTATTCTCATCAAATATAATTTCACTAACTGCTGTACTGATGTAGTCGAAACTGACCTTGGCCTCACTCACCCCTAGTCGTTTCTGGATATCCCGCATTACCAATGCTTGAGCATCTTCACTGAAAGGACGATCGCTTAAATAGGCGATATTAATTAAAAAAGCCTGCGAATTGCCAATACTGACCGCATAATCCACTAATTGCATATTTGGTGGGAAAGAAACATCAGCGATCGCCTTATTTAGAGATTGCAAAAGATTAATCTGCAATTCATTGAGGCTAGGAGGCAGTGGAACAGTCGGCTGAATCACTTCTTCCTTTTTAACTAAAAGCTCATTAGTGGCGGTGGGAATTTCCGTCAAAGTAAATTGAATTTGCTGAGGAACTTTGTCTATTTTGTTGGCAAGCTGCTGTATATATTGTTCTTTTTCCGCATCAGAATAAAGTTTACTGGTGAAAACGTTCAATTTGACCGTGACCAATTTATCTTTTTCGGTAATGGATAACCTTTCAATGGATGAGCGGATCTGCTTATTGGGAAAATTACTAAATCGATCTTGCCAAATACTAATGGCATTGCGGCGTAGAGCATTTTGTTGCTGTTTAAGAGATACTTCTTGACCCAATTTAGCAAAGGAACTACTAAGAGGAACTAAAAGCGCCAATATTGCTAAAAATCCTACTAGCAATCGACTGGGTAAACTACCAATTGGGCGCAACTTTTGCAAAAATTTATAACTACCTAAAAAGTTCTGCACTGCTAAACTTTCATGATCGCTAGATTCCCATAACTTGGCTCTTTGACGCACGTTTTCTGTATCAATGTTTAGCCCCAAAAATACTAGTGTGGAAGCAAAGGCGATCGCCACAAGGTTAGTCAAAAATAATAACCCCCCACCCTTGGAAATCTGCAATCCTTCGGCTAAATTGAGGCTAAATCCCATGCCGATACCAAAGCCAACTACGCATAGGGGTGGCATCAGGGCAACGGCGATCGATACTCCAGGAATCGAGGTAATTACACCTTTGATTGGTCGGCAAGTTGCGAGCGCCCCAATTGCTCCTGAAAACAAAGCAATTCCTAAATCAAGCGTATTAGGGGTTGTTCTCGCTAAAATTTCACTAGTGGCTTCCTTAAATGGCAGGGTAAAAATTAACAAAATGGCAAAACTGATGGCAACCAAACAGCTAATCGTGAGATTGGCGATCGCCCTAACTAGCAGCACAAAGTCACCCGTAGCCAACGCTAAACCCAACGACAGAATTGGTCCCATCAGAGGCGAAATCAACATTGCGCCGATAATTACCGCAGGACTACTTAACACCAACCCAATCGTGGCAATCCCCGCCGCAAAAACCAACTGAAACCAATAGGCTGCATCGGTTAAAGTCGCCGCTTGAGAGATTTCTAGATAGACATCAGTTTTGCGTTCTTCATCCACGCCCATTTGCGTGGCAAGCCAATCCCGATATATTTGCCAGCTAGAAGTATTCTTTGCCATTTTTGTGATTAACTCGATAAAAATTTAGCGCCAATTCAAATACAAAATGCAATGCCATTATTTAAGCACTGAAATTTAAGCACTGAAATACTTAGCCACAGGATGATGCACAATTAACGCAGTGGTTGACTGTTCAGGATAGAGTTGTTCGCTCTCATCCATTTCTAACCCAACCCGCTTCGCATCGAGCAAATCGAGAAGCTTGTACTGATCCTGCATATTTGGACAGGCGGGATAGCCAAAACTATAGCGAGAGCCATGATAGCGCTGGGCGAGGATATCGCGAATATTATCAGGATCTTCGCCGCCAAAGCCTAGCTCTTGGCGAATGCGCGTATGTGACCACTCCGCGATCGCCTCTGCTATCTGTACCGCTAAGCCGTGAAAATAGAGGTAATCGGTATATTGATTCGCTTTGAATAACTCTTGAGCGAAATCCGTGGCAATATGTCCAACGGTGACGGCTTGCAATGGCAAGACATCAATAATTCCCGACTCTTTGGGAGAGAAGAAATCGGCAATACAGAGACGACGTTGAGACTTTTGACGAGGGAACACAATAGAATTGATTGGCTCAGCGTTCTTAATGTTATCGATATCTTGAGGATCATACACATAGACCGTATTTCCTTCCGCAAGGACGGGGAAATAGCCATATACTAGCGTTGGTTCTAGTAATTTTTCCTTAATTACCCGTTCTTTCCATATCTCCAGAATTGGATAAACGGTTTCTTGCAGGAAGACATCGTACTCCTCACGAGACTGTCCTTGAGGCTTGCGGAATTGCCATTGACCCGCAAATAGGGCTTGCAAATCCAGATTCCAGAATAGTTCTTCAATGGGAATGTCTGCACCTTGGAGAATCTTGGTTCCCCAGTAGGGAGGATTAGGACGGGGGATATTGGTATCTACCGAATCCGATCGCCCAATATCTAAATAGCGCTCTGCAAGCGCCGCTTCTTTTTTAGCTTTATCCTCAGCCGCAGTCGTTACGTCTTTCTCAGAAGTATCAATAACAACGGCTAATTCTTCATCTAGGAAACCTTTGGCATTTTCCCATTTACCCTCAGCCTTAGCGGGCATATATTTGTCCATGAAGTTCAGGTCAGAGAAGGCATCTTTACCATAGATTACTTTACCATTATAGACATTCTGACAATCGGTATAGACAAATTTAGGAGTCAGCGCCGCGCCGCCGAGAATCACGGGAACGCTGATACCGCGATGATTAAATTCCTGCAAGTTATCCTTCATGAAGGCTGTGGATTTGACCAATAATCCACTCATGGCAATGCAATCAGCCTTGCACTCTTCATAGGCTTTGATGATATTCTCCACCGATTGCTTGATGCCAATATTTACGACTTTGTAGCCATTGTTAGAGAGAATGATATCGACAAGATTTTTACCAATATCATGGACATCGCCTTTGACAGTGGCAATCAGGAATACGCCTTTATTTGCACCCTCTTCCTTTTCCATAAACTTCTCAAGAAAAGCAACGGCAGATTTCATGGTTTCAGCAGATTGCAACACAAAGGGAAGCTGCATCTGTCCAGAGCCAAAGAGTTCGCCAACTACTTTCATGCCATCAAGGAGGAATTGGTTAATGATGATCAGTGGTTCATGGGTTTTGAGTGCCTCGGTGAGTGCGTCATCTAAACCAATGCGATCGCCATCAATAATATGATTTTTAAGTTGCTCTTCAATCGGAGTATCAGCTTTATCAACCTTGATGCGCTTCGCCGAGACACCTTCAAATATTTTGGTAAATTCGCCAAGGGGATCGTAGGTACAAATATCACCATCAAACTGGCGCTCATCATAGATAAGCTGTCTTGCCACTTCTTTTTCGCGATCGCCAATCCGATTTAGAGGTACGATCTTGCTAGCATTCACGATCGATGAATCCATTCCCACTTGCATTGCTTCATGGAGAAATACTGAGTTAAGAACTACTCGCGAAGCAGGGTTTAGTCCAAAGGAAACGTTAGAAACACCAAGCAATACATGGGTTTCGGGCATGGCTTCCTTAATGCGACGAATTGATTCGATGGTTGCCGCCGCGTTTTGACGATCCTCTTCAATCCCTGTGGAAATTGGCAAAGCCAACGTATCAAAGAAGATTTCACTAGCTGGCATTCCTAATTCTTCGGTGGCTTGTTTGTAAGCACGGGAAGCAATTTCAAACTTTTTATCAGCAGTTCGCGCCATCCCATCTTCATCAATTGTACCAATAACGATCCCTGCTCCATATTGCTTGGCGAGGCTTACAACCTTACAGAAGCGCTCTTCACCATCCTCATAGTTAGTGGAATTGAGAATACATTTACCACCCGCAACTTTTAGCCCTGCTTCCATCTTTTCCCATTCGGTGGAGTCCAACATCAAAGGCAAAGTCACGTTAGTGACGAGGCGCGATACCAGTTCATGCATATCGCGCACGCCATCACGTCCCACATAGTCCACATTTACATCAAGGATATGTGCGCCTTCTTTTACTTGCGATCGCGCGATCGCCACTAGTCCATCCCAATCCTCAGCATTGAGCAAATCGCGGGTTTTTTTAGACCCACTGGCATTTAATCTCTCACCGACAATCAGGAAAGAATTATCTTGAATATAGGGTTGAGAACTATAAATGGAAGCCGCCGAAGGCACGACTAACGGTTCGCGTTTTTTCGGCTTGAGGGTCTTAGCAGCATCGGCTAAAGCCTTGATGTGCGCTGGTCTTGTGCCACAACAACCACCAATCACCTGCACGCCTAAATCTTCAACAAAATGCGCTAGATGTCCTTTCAGATCTTCAGGGGTAAGGCGGTAAAATGCCTGTCCACCCACGTTTTCAGGCAACCCAGCATTAGGGACACAGGAAACCACAAAGGGCGAATGGGCGCTCAAATACTGCATATGCTCCTTCATCAGGTCAGGACCTGTGGCGCAGTTCAAACCTAAAATATCAATGGGATAGGGTTCGAGAATGGTCACGACTGCGGAAATGTCAGAGCCGACCAGCATTGTGCCAGTGGTTTCCATCGTTACCGAAACCATCACAGGAATGCGCGGTTTTCCCTGTGCGGATATCTTAGTAAAAAATTCGGCGATCGCATTTAACGCGACCTTAATTTGCAGCACATCCTGACAGGTTTCAATTAACAGCAAGTCCGCGCCGCCATCATATAGCCCCTCGATCTGCTCGATAAAGGACTGCTTCATCGTGTCGAAATCAATATGCAGCAAAGTCGGTAACTTGGTTGTCGGACCGATCGATCCCGCCACAAAGCGCGGTTTCTCTGGGGTGGAAAATTCGGCAGCAACTGATTTCGCCAACTCTGTGGCTTTTTTACTAAGCTCATAGGCCATGTGACCAAGGTCATACTCAGCTAGGACGATCGACGTACCGCCAAAGGTGTCTGTTTCGATCACATCCGCCCCTGCTTCCAAAAAGTCGCGATGCACTTTGGCGACTGCTTCAGGTTTCGTTATCACCAGATACTCATTGCAACCCTCGTACTCCGCGCCGCCAAAGTCTGCGGTGGTCAGGTTTTGGACTTGCAAATTTGTACCCATCGCACCATCAAAAACAATGACGGGGCGATCGCTGCTGTGAAGACGTTCCAGAAACAGGCTCATGTGATGTATACCCTAGGCTAATTAAGCTACTCTACCAAAAAAGCAGGTAGCGATTTTGGCGATCGCTCTGCCCTTAACTCTACCTATAGCAAGATATAGCGATCGCTAATATCGCGTACCAAAAGATGTCACCAAATATCTGTTAGATTTATATATGTTTACAAACTTATTTTAATAAAAAAAATTTTATGAGCTTACTGATCGTAGGTGCGACAGGTACACTAGGTCGTCAAATCACCCGTCATGCACTAGATCGGGGGCTAAAAGTTAAATGTTTTGTGCGGTATCCGAAAAAGGCTGGCTTTCTTAGAGAATGGGGGGCTGAACTAGTTGCAGGCAATCTTATGCAACCTGACAGCATTGATGATGCTCTAGAAGGTGTTACTCAAGTAATTGATGCTGCTACCACCCGCGCCACTGGCTCTCTCAGAATTAAAGAGGTTGATTGGCAAGGCAAAGTAGCGCTGATCCAAGCGGCTGAACGCGCCAATATTGAACGCTTTGTATTTTTCTCGATTCTCAATGCTGAAAAATATCCTAACGTCCCCCTGATGGACATCAAATACTGTACTGAAAAATTTTTAGAATCTACAAATCTCAACTACACCATTCTCAAGCCCTGTGGCTTTTTCCAAAACTTGATTGGTGAATATGCGATCCCCATCCTTGAAAATCAAACTATCTGGCTCGGCGGTGAAGCTTCACCGATCGCCTATATGAATACTCAAGATATTGCCAAGTTTGCCATTCGGGCGCTAGAAGTCAAGGAAACCGAGCGTCAATCCTTTGCGATCGCAGGGCCGAAAGCATGGCAACCCAGCGAAATCATCAAACTCTGCGAAAGAATGTCAGGGCGCACTCGCAAAACCGCAAACATGCCCCTCGGTTTATTGCGCTTTGCTCGCAAAGTTGCCCTCGGATTTGAATGGGGCTGGAGCTTTGCCGAGCGCATGACCTATGCCGAAGTCCTCGCTAGTGGGATTCCCCTCGATGCTGACATGACCGAGACTTACAAAATCTTTGGATTGCAAGAAGAAGAGATGACTACCCTTGAATCCTATATGCAGGAATACTTTAGCCGCATTCTCAAGAAGCTCAAGGAACTAGACTACAAAGAGCCAAAAATCAAAGCTCCTTTTTAATTTACCCAGCAGGTTTGATTCTGCC
>DCSN01000013.1:44063-49121 GCA_002325645.1 Pseudanabaena sp. UBA1465 | reverse complement strand
TTAATTAGGCTCGGCTACTTAGAAACTCTTGTGTGTTTACCACACCTTCTAATTTCTGACTTTATTGCTATATTTTTAAGTAGCAATTAGAGAAACAGCTTCCAAGCGGATTTCAATTGACGAGTGGTAACTAATAGTTAAATCTAACACCTAATAATTTAGATTCATATAGATCCAATAATTAAAATTATGAGCAAAACTCCATTAGACGCTTTCTTTATTGGTAGAGCCACTGCTGAGGCTGTGATCGATCGCGTTGAACATACTGTAACCGATGCCCTGAGCGCTTTAGGTAAATTTGATGCTGAGCAGAAGGAACAAATCCGAATTTTCGTTGAAACAGTTCTTGAAAAAGCTGAGCAACAAAAGGGAAATGTGGTGACAGAAGATAGTGACATCGCCGCCGATGAGCTACAAGAAACTATTGATAATCTTCGTGCTGAAATTGCCCAGCTTAAAGCTGAATTACAGCAATATCGCGATCGCTAAACAACAAAAAAAAGGAGCGCTAAGCGCTCCTTTTTTTTAGAAAAAAGCCTCGCATTGCGAGACTTTTT
This sequence comes from Pseudanabaena sp. UBA1465, assembly GCA_002325645.1. Classification (GTDB taxonomy): domain Bacteria; phylum Cyanobacteriota; class Cyanobacteriia; order Pseudanabaenales; family Pseudanabaenaceae; genus Pseudanabaena. The sequence continues at coordinate 48,564 of DCSN01000013.1, read as the reverse complement.
TGTTTTTAGCGTAATGAAGGTGACGCTTTAGGTGAAGGTGACAAGCTAGGTGAGGGCTTAGCACTGTTAGTTGGTGAAACATTGGGTGAAATATTAGGTGAAATGCTTGGTGACAAGCTGGGCGAAGTTGTTGCTTCGGGTTTAACTTGTACTGGTTCAGCCTTTTTCTTCTCTCCCAAAATACTAGGGCTACCATCGTCAAACACACCAGCAATACAAGAAATCATCAGGGTTGCTAATGTACCGACAAACAAAGCCTTCCAACCTAGCTCAGAAATATCACGACGACGGGAGGGGATCAAAGCGATCGTGCCGCCCACGAAAATACCAACCGATGCAAGGTGAGCAAATCCCGATAGGGCATAGCTAACAATAATTACGGTGCGATCGCTAATCAACCCATCCTTAGCCGCTTGAGCCAAAGCCTGATAAGGCGGGATCGCTGTCTCCAACAAGCGCCGACCAATAATTACGGAAGCCGTCCAAGAGTCATCTAGTGATACACCTGTTAACAAAGTCAAAGGATAAAATAATGCTCCTTGGATATTAGGCAGATTAATTATTTTGAAAATATCGCTGACTGTGGCTAGTTGAGCAAAAATCTGGTTAATCAAATCAACCAAACCGACGATCAAGATCAAAATTGCGGCGATCGAAGCCGCCATCTTCAAACCGTCCAACGCGCCAATAATTGTGGCATCCATCGGACTCATGCGCTTCATGGTTTCGCCGCCCACATTTTCTAATTCGCCATCATCCTTAGACTTTGACGACTTATTCTCCTTAGGAATACCGCCCAGTGTTAGAGGTACGCCTGTCTCAGGCACAAGAATTTTGGATAAGACAAAACAAGCAGGGATCGCAATAATCGAAGCAGAAACTAAGTGTCCTAAAATATTTGGAAAAACTGGCTTTAAAAAACTTGTATAAATTGCCAAGGTCGAAGAAGCCGCCGTCCCAAAACAACAAGCCAAAATCGCACATAACTCACTGCGAGTCATTTTCGGCAAATAAGGCTTAACCACGATCGCTGCTTCAATACCCACAAAAATATTAGCTGCACCACTTAAAGCCTCTGCACCACTCAAACGCATTGTCCAGAAAAATAGCTTGGCAAACACATCAACAATGATCTGAATGATCCCCAGATTTTCCAACAACGCCATAAATCCTGAGAAGAAAATCACCGCAGGCAAAGCCCGAAAAGCAAACACATAGGCTAAACGATTAGTCGTACAGTACTTGGCGGCAGCATTAGCTGCACTGGTGAGATCATCTAATAAGACTTGCCCTGGAGCGCAAGTACCATCAGGTCTAATCGGGAGCAACGCATAGGGTTCTTGTCCCGTTGGTGGTACAAGCAAGCGTCCAAAGACAAACCTTGCTCCAGTATCAGCCGAATCAAATAAAACATTCAACAAATCGCTAAATTTCTGCAACCACTCTCTAGTCACGGGTAGCTGAAACACAAAAAATCCTAGAACTAATTGTAAGCCGATGCCCCAGATAATGACGCGCCAAGGAATGACTCGACGATCTTCAGAAAAGATCCAAGCCACAAAGCACAAGCCAAAAATGCCGAAAAAAGAAACAAAATTCAGATAGGTCATTGGCGTTTGAGGGAGAGATTAGTCAAAGATCAAAAAAAGATTAAAAAGTAAATTGGTTTTATACTTGCAAAATCTAATCAAAATGTTACGATGATAAATGCTTTAAACCATGTCATTTCGCTAAAGGAATAAACTGTGGCAAACATCAAGTCCGCAAAAAAGCGTATTCAGATCGCTGAGCGTAACCGTCTGCATAATAGATCATATAAGTCAGCCGTCAAGACCCTAATTAAAAGCTATTTAGAAGCGGTCGATACTTACAAGGCGAATCCTACACCTGAGGGTTTAGAATCGGTAAGTGCAAAACAGTCTCTTGCCTATAGTAAAATTGATCGCGCCGTCAAGCGTGGGGTTTTACATGGCAATACAGGCGCACGCCGTAAAGCAAGACTAGCAGTCGCTTTCAACAAGGCTACTACTGCTAAATAAGCCCAGCTAATTAGCCTACAAATCATGATTAAGCACCAATAATTACTGCCCAAAAAGCAATTACTGCCCAAAAAGCATTGATGCAGTGCAAATAAGTAGTCTAGAACTCTAGACTCTTGATGTGAGTTTGCTATGGTTAACTTAAGTAATGATTTGAGACTGATTAACTTAGATGATGGTCTGATAACATTTTGTTAAAGACCTGCGTACTCGGGCAGGTTGCAGAATAATCGCTTTTCCCCACATCTGCATCCGTCTGCGATCTTGAGATCTTCTCAGCCTGTCCCGCTTACACCTATTGGCTAAATGTCCATGTCTAACACTGACAAAGATCGTTTTTTTAACTCCATACCTAGCTACAGAGGCGAATTTTCTCCAGAAAATTTAGTTTTTAATGCTAACCTACAAGAATTCACTAATCGTGTCTCAATCATATGTGCGTTGGAAACAGGTGGTAAGATATCACCAGGCGAAGCTTACAAACAGATTAAAGATCTCTGGACAGAATTAGAGCAATCTAAACAAAATCTTTTAGCTGACGACTGATTTTAGCTTGAGCTATAGTCTAGGTAGAGACTATAGAAAATAGTAAACCTCTACCATAGGTATAAATCCTTGAAAAGATTGTTTACAATCTTTAACATAGGTTTATACTAAAAATAATTAACTTCATTTTGCTTACTTCTCCCATTGCATGACTATCCAAAGCAATCTTAATCTTTGGAAGCTGAGGTTTTCATAAAAAAGCTTTTTTTAAACTGCTTAAAATCTAGGGCAGAGATGTCCTTCGGCTTTGTTAGTGATTGTTTATCGCGTGCGATTGGCAGAATAGGCGAACTGTTCTTAGAACAAATTTGCTGCAAATCTTAGGATCATCCATGCCCTCATCTTTTATTTCTCTCGGTATTTCGGAAGCACGAGTTGCTAAGCTCGAATCAATTGGCTTTACAGAGCCTACTGCCATTCAAGAACAAGCAATTCCACAACTGCTCGCAGGGGCAGATGTACTAGGTCAAGCCCAGACTGGTACTGGTAAAACTGCTGCTTTTGCGCTCCCAATTTTGGAGCGTTTGGATCTAAATGACGATTCTTTACAAGCCCTGATTTTGACCCCTACTCGCGAATTAGCGATTCAAGTCGGACAGGCTCTACGCAGCTTTAATACTAAACCTGGTGCAAAAATTCTTACTGTTTATGGCGGATCTGATATCAGTCGCCAAATGGTTCAGTTGGAGCGAGGTGTTCATGTTGTGGTCGGTACTCCAGGTCGTGTCATCGATTTAATGGAGCGCGGTAAGCTGAAACTAGAAAAACTAGCTTGGTTCGTTCTTGATGAAGCTGATGAAATGCTTAATATGGGCTTCATTCAGGATGTAGAGAGAATTTTGATCACTACTCCTTCCACTAAGCAAAGCACTTTCTTCTCCGCAACGATGCCACCTGCGGTCAAGCGTTTGGTTAAGAATTTCTTGAAATCTCCTGTAACTGTTAAGGTGGAAACTCAAGATTCGACACCTACTCGCATTGATCAACAAATCTATTTGGTTCCTTATCACTTGACTAAGGAAGAAGCTCTATTGCCTGTTTTGGAATATGAAGCTCCTACTTCGGCAATTATCTTTGTACGCACCAAAGATTCTGCAAGCCGCTTAACTGAGGTTCTGCAATCTTCGGGGCATAGTGTTGACGAATATCATGGCAATCTTTCTCAGTCTCAGCGCGAAAATCTATTACGTCGCTTCCGTAATCAACAGGTGCGTTGGGTAGTTGCAACTGATATCGCTGCTCGTGGTTTGGATATCGATGGTTTAACCCATGTATTTAACCTTGACATTCCTGATGATCCTGAGCGTTATGTTCACCGTATTGGTCGGACTGGACGTGCTGGTAAAAAGGGAATTGCGATTACCTTGATTTCTGGAAAGGAGCGTTACAAGTTGCGTCAATTGGAACAGCAAGTTGGTATGCCTCTTCCTCCTCAACCCTTGCCTAATGTTGCTCAGATTCAAGAACGTCGGATTGGTCGCTTTACGGAGCAAATCTTAGAAGCTTTGACTGGTGAGCGTTTAGCTTCGTTCTTACCTTTAGTATCGCAATTGGTTGAGGATTATGATCCCCAAGCGATCGCGGCGGCGGCGTTGCAACTTGCTTATACTCAATTGCAATCTGATAAGGCTGAGCAAGCTGCATTGCAAGTATTGGCTAAGCAACCCCATAGTCCTTCTGGACGCGATCGCGGCGATCGCGATGGCGGTGGTTCTTACAACAGTGGTAGACCCATTAAGCGTGGTCAAAGCGGTTATCGCGGTGATGGCGGCGGCGGCGGCGGTGGTCGTTCTGGCGGCGGTGGTCGTGAGGGCGGCTATGATTCCCGTCGTCCTTCCCGCGATCGCGATCGTTCCTCTGCTCCTGTTAAGTATTAAGTAGCTAGGTATAGAAGCGTGGGTCGCCCGCGTAGCGGG
>DCSN01000013.1:34911-44020 GCA_002325645.1 Pseudanabaena sp. UBA1465 | reverse complement strand
CGCCCGCGTAGCGGGCGACCCACGCTTCTTAGCTTTGGGGAAGTAATTCACCCGATCGCTTGATAGTACTAATCAAGAATTTGCGAAATAATTCTAATTAAGTAATCTCAGCCCAAGCCATTTGGAAAAAGTTCTTTGAAGAGAGAACTCTATCAAGTGGCTTGGGTTCTATATTTTATTGGTCATATTGGGATCATGCAGTCCTTAACTACTTTTTATAGTCTTGAAATTCAGCTTCGCAAAAATCTGACTGCGATTTTTTGGGCTGGACTATTTTTCTGGTCAAGCATGGCATCACAATTGCCGACCTTACCTTTATATATCCGTACCTTAACGCAGTCCTTTGATGAAATTGGTATCATTATGGGTTCCTTTGCGATCGGGCTACTTGTTTGTCGTTCCTATTTAGGGCGGCTTTCCGATCGCAAGGGTAGACGCTACACCATGAGAATCGGGCTGATGATCGCGGCGATAGTTCCCCTATGCTATGCATCGTTGCCATCTATTCCTTTTTTAATCTTTTTTAGAGCAGTACATGGGATCAGTATTGCCGCCTTTGCGTCAAGTTATAGTGCCTTAGTTGCTGACCTCGCACCTGTTGAGAAACGCGGTGAAGTGATTGGCTATATGAGTTTGGTAAATCCTTTAGGCTTGGCTTTTGGTCCTGCCTTGGGTGGTTTAGTCCAAGAGGCTTGGGGATATCAGCCATTATTTATGATGGCCTCATTACTGGCAGTTGTAGGGCTATGGCTGACCTTCCAGATTGAGACGGAGGAGAATGTTAATGATCGTCAAGGTAATGCTACCGCGAACAAACCTAAATTTTGGCAAACATTCCTGAATCCTAGGGTCAGAGTACCTTCTACAGTTCTATTACTGGTTGGATTGTCCTTCGGTACGCTCAGCGCTTTTATGCCTATTTTGATGCAGCAGAAAAATATTGCTCTCAATGCAGGGCTGTTTTATATGGCCGCCGCCTTGTCTGGATTTATCATTCGATTTCCTGTGGGAAGACTGAGTGATACATGGGGACGCGGTATTTTTATTTCCGTCGGCATCTTCTTTTATGCGTTATCGATGGGAATCATCTATTTTGCGGGGCATAACTATGAATTTCTGCTGTCGGGAATTGCGGAAGGAATTGGGTCAGGAATTGTGATTCCTGCGATCATTGCTTTGCTTGCCGATCGCACAGCGCCTCAAGAGCGCGGCTATGTGTTTGGGATCACATGGATTGGCTTTGATTTAGGTATTGCCATTGCGGGACCTGTGATGGGTAAGTTGATCGGGGTTATGGGGATCACAAATATTTTTGCGATCGCTACAGGGCTTTGTTTATTAGGAATTCTAATTTTTGCTACGCAGTCCAATCAAACTGTTGCCGAGTCGCTGAAATTTGCGATCGGCAAAACCAGCGATCGCTATGCCATCAAAAGCATCAGCCCTGTAACAAATTAAGTTGTAAAACTGATATTGTTGGGTCGCTCGCTACGCGAGCGACCCAACAATATCTTACTGAAATTGAGGCATTTCTAGGGAAACGGGAGCAAATTCTAGCTGTAACGTCGATTGTCGGACTTTGGCGGCAAAGGCGAGAGGATCGAGGTCGAACTGCTCAAATAGCTCACGCCCACGCACACAGCGTAATTCAGGATTTTCCGATGCGCCGCTTACGACCCACAGCACAAAATTTCTATTGCTGCGAGCATTTTCAATCTCGATCGCCGAAATCGCAAAGGACTCGCGATCGCTAGTAAAGCTTTTGATAATTACGGCTTCACGCAGATCATCCTTCGTGCATTCGAGATCATAGCCAAATTGCGATTTGTCAACCGATTTCACCATCCAGCCGTCACGCATATACTGCGCCATCACCGAGATCATCGCCAGCTTTTCGGCAGTGCTAGGATCTTCAATGGAGAAGGGAACGGGCTTCTCAACGACGCGATCCACAAATCTTTCGACAACGCGATCGACTAGCTTCTCGACTTCCACAATTTTTTCAATTTCGACTAACTTCTCAATTTCGACTAACTTCTCAATTTCGACTAACTTCTCAATTTCGACGATTTTCTCAACCTCAACGATCTTCTCGACTTCGATTAGTTTTTCGACTTCAACAATCTTTTCAACTACTTTCTCGATTTCGACAATTTGAGCAGGTTTTGATTGATCGGATATTTCAGGATCTTTACTAGAAGAAACGGCGATCGCTGCTTCGTTGGTAATTAATTCAGAAACAGTGATCGCAATTGGTTGCTCATCGGGTTGCACTTCTACAATTAGCTCACTAGTTTCCTCGTCATCGTCAACGGGAATTGATAGGGGAATTGATTTGGAAGTAATTGGCGCAATAGTTGGCTCCTCGGTCGGCTCAGTTTCCGAAGAAGCGATCGCATAGCTACTTCTGGGCTTTGCCTTGGGTAGCGAATCGATCGCTAAGGTTTCTAGAAATTCCTTAGCTTTTCTGGCTTTGTCGGGTTTGCCTTGGGTTTGATACAAAACGATCGCCTTGCGTAGATCGTCACCTGCGAGGGTTTCATCGGCGATGCTGGGCTGGGAATAGGTCAAGCCGCGATAGTAATAAGCATCGACATTGCTAGGCTGCAACTCGATCGCATGGCTAAAGTCGCGTAAGGCTTCGGGGTATTCCTTGAGGATGTAATGGCAGCGTCCGCGCCGAAATACTGCCAAGTCACGACTGGGATCTAAATCAAGGGTGCAGCTATAGGAAGCGATCGCCTGTTCATAGCTTTTGAGCTTTAAATAGGTATTACCTAAGGAAAAATGGGCTTCGATATAACTGGGATCAATGGCGATCGCCGCTTGAAAATCCGCCAATGCTTGCTGAAACTGATTTAATAAGAAATTAATTTCGCCCCGTTTGTAATAGGCTAAACGCGCCTTATCAGGACGCATGGAAATCGCCTTGCCATAGTCGCCGACCGCCTTGGCATATTCGCGCAAATTCACATGGGCATCACCTAAACCGAGATACGCCTTAATAAAATTGGGATTCAGCTTGAGAGCTTGACGAAAAGATTCCAGCGCATCCTGTGGAAAACCTTGCTGGATATCCTCTAAGCCCCATCGATAATAAACATCAATTAAACTAACGCCCTTACCAGCCCTGATCGCCTTTTGGGTTTGACGCTCCCACTCGCGATCGAGCATCCTCACATATTCTTCGCGAAATACCCCTGCATCGGTTTGTGGTTCGAGGGGCATCCCCTGAAAATGGGGCAACTGACGTAAATAATCAGTTCTCAAGGGTTCATCAAAAGTTACACAACTATCCCAAGCTACCCATACCCGAAAATTATTCGCCTGCGAGTCGATGTCGTAGGCTTCACTGAGTTCGCGGTAACGCGCCGATCGCAGTTTGAGTTGATATTCCCGATCCGCAGGCACAACTGTCCCTGACGCAAAATAGCCCTGATTGGCACTGCCGATCCGTTTGAAATAGGCGCGATCGCCAACCTTGAGGGTTTGGATATTGCCGCAGTTCCAAGTAACGATATACTGCTCCCCCTCTGAGATCTCAGCGATCGCTTCACGAATGAAATCGCGAATCTCTGGCTCTGTTTGCTCGTTACACAGGAAAATTCTTGTGACCATAGGGGCTATATATCTTACGTTTGCACTGATTGTATCTAGAAAATAGAGGGAGCATTTGGCACTCCCTTTATTTTTTCAAATATTTTTTATTTCTTCAAATTTGAGCATAAACGAGATCAGGGCGTAGATCTCGCGCTTTATTCAAGTAAATATGCTTAATCTGATGTTGTTCAAGGAGGGTATTCACATGAATTAAGACACGAATACAGCGTTCTAGGCTGCCCTCGACATACATTTGCTGCACATCTAAAAGTGGCACATGCTCCCAATGCGATCGCGATCGGGCGATTTTGGCAGGAAAAACCACATCAATATCTGTTGTTACCGAAAAGGTAGCACTAACTATTTCACGCGGATCGATATCATTTTGAGCTTCGATCTCCTCCATAAGCTCTAGCACAGCCCTTTCTAAAGCTGTGTATGTATTTGATTCAACTGTGGTTGCACCACGAACGCCACGTACACGCCAACCCACGTTTTACACCATCCGTACTGTATGTAAGTTTTCTCGATTGTTAATCATATCGATCATTTAATCGATCATTTATCAGATTACCCCTAAAGAACAATGTTAATTTAATTGCGATCGATTAAGTAAGTAGCTGGGCGCAATTAAATATAAAACCCAAAAACCTGTGGCTCACGCGCAGCGTGCGCCACAGGTTTTTGCTCTGGTTTTTAATAAATTTAAAGCCCAAATTTTTGTACCGACCGCGTAGCAGGCGGTACAAAAATTTGGGCTTTACGATTTTAGGCGCAGCTATGGCAGTCTTTCACCAATTTGCGTGAGGTCTATGGCATAGCCACCAGTGACCAGATAAACAGCATCGGCGATCGCGCCAATTTTGCGACTGAGACCACCAAGGCGATCGCGAAATATTCGTCCTAATTTATATTCTGGAACAATTCCCCAACCAACTTCTTCGGACACAAAGGTAATATCTACTTCACAGTCTTGAATTGCGGCTAATAGTTCATTTTCAATTTTATTCCAATTCTCATCATTCTCTTCTAAGAGATTCGCTAACCAAGTGCCAAGAGAATCTACCAGAATATAAGCAGAATCATTTTTAATCTCTAAATTAATCTCTAAAATAGTTTTCGATAATTCAGTGGGAACTTCCCGCGTTTGCCAACTTTCAGGGCGGCGATCGCGATGTTTTTGTAATCTCGCTTCCCATTCCGCATCATCAGGATAACGGGTTGCTGTGGCGATATAAATTACATTTTTTTTGATATTTTTTTTGATATGTTTTTGCGATCGCATAGCTAGATGTTCCGCCCATTCACTTTTGCCTGAGCGAGTCGCGCCCGTTACTAAACTAATCATGCTCGCAAATTCTATAGATTAAGGGATTTCACAGATTTTAAGATTTTACAGCGCTATGTAATGCGGATGAGTCTATGAGTCTATGGATTACAAAAAATTAAAATTTGTGCAATCTCATAAATTGATTACTCCCTTCCCAGTGAATTCGCCGCGCACGCCTAATTATTCACTTTGTAACGCCTAATTAAACCCCAGAAATATTTCTGTACTACTCAAAGCCTCAATGGGCTGTAATGTATTATTTTTGTGCTAAAACACATAGTATAAGAAACTCAAAACCATGCTAGTTCTTGAAGCAAGGGACTTGCGACTTAATAAAGTACCAAATATAAAACCAGAATCGGTGGGGCAGCGAAGCGCCCCACTGATTCTGGAAAATCTGGATTGGTATTTTATTTTCTCGTAAGTCCGCAAAGTTGAATATCTTAGCTATTGGTTTAAATAGGGTAGGGCATATCCAAATTCACGCCTCTGGAGAGTTCGGATCTCTGCCAAGTTGATGCAAGTCTGCTTGGTAGGTTGTCTCGCTGAATCAGGAATCCTCACGTCTTCATGCTGAGGAGTGTCAAAACTAAAAGATAATGATCGGTGGCGCGAAGCGCTGCCTATCCCTTAAAGAAATTGGGAGATGAGGATCGGTGTTAGAAATCAATAATCTTAGCGTTAACTATGGCGGGATTCAGGCTTTACAAGATGTAAGCTTGTCGGTTAGTGAGGGCGAAGTTGTCACCTTAATTGGAGCAAATGGTGCGGGTAAAACGACAACTTTACGCACTATTTCGCGATTAGTATCACCGCGATCGGGACAGATTATTTATAACGGTAAAAATATTACCAACCTAAGACCAGACCAAATCGTGCAAGTTGGCATTGCCCATAGCCCAGAAGGAAGGCGTGTATTAGCAAGACAAACGGTATTAGATAATTTGGAACTTGGTGCTTTTTTACGCAGCGATCGCTGGGGGATTAAAGCCGATATCGAAAAGCAATTTCAGATTTTTCCGCGCCTCGGTGAGCGCCGCGATCAACTCGCTGGAACCCTCAGTGGTGGTGAGCAACAAATGCTGGCGATCGCCCGTGCGGTGATGAGTCGTCCGAAATTATTATTACTTGATGAACCGAGCTTAGGCTTAGCGCCGCAAATTGTCCGCGAAATTTTTAAAACAATTGTGGAGCTAAATAAATCAGGTGTCACGATTTTATTAGTTGAACAAAATGCCACCTTAGCCCTGCAAAATGCCAATCGTGGCTATGTGATGGAGTCGGGGCTAATTACAATTGAAGGAAACGCATCGGATCTATTAGTTGATGAGAGAGTGCGCCAAGCCTATTTAGGATAAATCGGACATTTTTTGAAGGCGTTTGTGATACCTTAACAAACAAGATGGTTAAAAACTTTTTCAGGATTTCTGTTTTAACCAACGCTTTCATAGCACAATTCTAATTAGATACCTAGTGTGTTACCTTGTTTCGTATGATTGAGACCCTCAGCAAACTGCCCCGTTGGTTTTCCCTTGGCTTAACCTTTCCGTTAATTTTTCTCAACGGTTGGTTATTACTATTGTTATGCCGAGAACTGCAACCATTAGTCAGTATTCTGATTACCGCAACCCTAATTTCATTCTTGCTAGACTATCCGATCCGCTTTCTGATCAAATTGGGCGTGAAACGGGGGCTTGCTGCGGGGGTAGTGATTTTAATATTCTTAATGTTATTAGGAACATTAGCCATCTTCCTTGTGCCGTTGATTTTGGCGCAGGCCAATGAATTGATCGTCCGTTTGCCTGATTGGATTAAGTCAGGTCAGCAACAACTGCAAACCATCCAAACTTGGGCGATCGCCCAGCAGTATCCGATCGATATCAGTGGGACATTTAACCAACTAATCGAAAAGCTCACAGGTGTCCTGCGATCAATAACCAGTCAACTTTTTGGGATTGTATTTGGGGCGATCGGTAGCCTTGTAAATGTGTTTTTGACCCTAGTATTTTCTATCTTTTTAGTTCTGCGTGGTCAAGATCTTTGGAATGGATTACTAAGCTGGCTACCTCAAAAATGGAATGATCAGGTCAGAAATATGCTGCCGCGCAATTTTGAGCGTTTCATTGTTGGGCAGGTGACTTTAGCCACGATTCTTGGTGTTTCCCAAACCACAGCTCTGCTCATTTTGGGGGTTCCCCTCGCTCAACTTTTTGGTTTTGGTATCGGTATTGCCAGCTTGATTCCCCTTGGTGGTTCGACTTCGATCATTACGATTAGCCTTTTGATTGCCCTCCAAAATTTCTGGCTAGGCGTAAAGGTTCTATTGGTAGCTGTTGCTGTGATTCAGGTGGTTGAAAACTTTTTAGGACCTCGGATTGTTGGCGAGTTAACGGGGCTAAATCCTGTGTGGATGCTAATTTCACTCGATATTGGCTTTAAGTTAAATGGGGTTTTGGGTCTTCTAGTTGCTGTCCCGATCGCAGGTTTTATCAATGGCACTCTGGCAACAATTCGCGGCACAAATAATGACTCTAAGCCAACTATAGCGGCGGAGGCGATCGCTGAAGTTTCTTCTATAAAATCCTAAAAAAATAATAGCGGCGCGATGCGCCGCTATTATTTTTTTAGGATTTTATATAGAGCTTTCTCTTTGAAAGATCTCAAAAATCATATAAATTATACTTGCATGTATTTTTATTATCAAAATAAAGTTAGTATTATTTTTTAGAGGGGAATATCTATTAATTATCTAGCGATATTCTAAAAATCATGTTCGATTTATTGTTAAGCGCAGCAATTACCACGAGCCAAGCTCCAATCATTGCTCAAGCTCAAGCTGCAACCGTCTATTTACCTATCTCAACCACCCAATCCAGTCGTCAGAACTGCGTCACTTATAAAGCTACAAATGCCACCAGTCGAGCCGTAAAAGATGTAAATGTCAATCGTCGTAATAGCGCAGGTAAAATTTACAAGTATTCTTTGAGTTCATTCCTCGCTTATGGAACTTTAGGTTCTGGGGAATCTGTAAATTTTGATTTGTGCGATAACTCTTTTGTAAATGTTGAAGCAAAACAGTAAATAAAAAGCAGCGCAAATCGCTACTTTTTGGTTAGTTTAAGTTTTTGTAACTTATGCCCCAATTTGTCTACATCCTGTTAATCTGATTAGAAGAAACATGAGCAGCCCTCAAGTGCTACTCATGTTTTCTGTTTATAGACCCACTGGCAACTTGTGCATATGAAGCGTTTTCGGGATGAATGGATTGACGAATGGTGTCAAGAGAATGGCTGGACTGACCTATTTGTAGAGCGTTGTTGTAATTATTGGGCTTTTCCCCCAAGCTCTGTCATGCCATTACCGATCCCTGATGCCACCCTTCGAGCGATTAAAGCCGAAAAAGGGATGAGTGATGATGAAAAGTTTTGGACATTTGCCGCGATCGCAATTTCCTGTATTGCGTCAATCTTTAGTTTTATTTTAAAAAATCCATTACCCATCACCTGTGCCTTTGGTTGTGTTGCCTTTATTGTCGGACAGTTAGAAATAGAAGAATTTTAACAAAAAAAAGGGTAGCGTCCTGAAGGATATGAAGAGAGAGGAATGGGATCAAGCTAAAGCAACGTAACATCAGTTAATAAACATAAATCACATCGTGTCCAATATTTTTTAAAAGATGTTGAGCGTGATATACCGATTGATTTATAAGAATTGCTGCTACCAAAAAGCTGCCATCTTTAACCGCATTTTCAAACTTTAGAACATCGCGAATATCTACTCCAAATCCTATGAGAATTTCTAATAAATTTCCATCCTTAGTAACATATTCCCAGTTAATTGAGTTTTCATATTCTTGGTAGTTTTGAGTGATAACGATAATCTGAGAGGAAGATAAACCTTGGCGACGCAATTCCGATATAGCGTTTTTAATTTCTGCTCTAGAAGGAAATACATCAATCACAGTCAATATATTTTCTAATGGAAAGAGATGATTCTCATTTTTGGCAAATCTTTTTGCTGTGATTACATCGTTATCCAGTAATCTGGGTTCTAGAAATTGTGGACTACTTCTAACTTGGGTCTGCATCAACATGTCTCTTCAGGTATCTACAAATAAATATTCTTTTGCCAGCTTATACAGCGCTTTCTTAAAAATCAGATAAACTTTCAAAAAGCTCG
>DCSN01000013.1:17334-34873 GCA_002325645.1 Pseudanabaena sp. UBA1465 | reverse complement strand
CGAGCTTTTTGAAAGTTTATCTGGTCATACACAAAATTTAGTTCTCTTCGAGAGAATGCCCAGCTTTTTCTAGAACGTGCTGTACTTGACTAGCTTCACGATCGCTGCCGACTTCGATAATTAAAAACTTGCCATTGTCGATCGCTTCGATAAACCTTGCGATCGCATGATCACTGATTCCTAGCCTTGTTAGAACCGAAGCCAAACCACCTTCGGCATTAATATTTTCGCAATTTATAGCGCTTTGAGAGTTCTTGTAGTTCTTGGCAACAATGGAAATGTGGGAAACGCGCAGCCCTTTTGCCTCTATTTCCAATACGGCTTGTTGAGCCTCTTCTTCAGAATCAAAAATATCGACAACAGTTACTCTATTGGTCAATTCAGATAAAGAAACACCCTGTTCTACATACATTTCTGGCTCGATCGCATAGTTATTGAGCAAGCCTTCACCATCGACGGTGTGACCATGAGCCTTGTTGATTTCGTCAGAATATACTGTTTGCTCGGTTAATCTAGTCATTTATGCTCTCCTATGGATCTATTTACTTATCTTGCTAGAGCAATGATTGACTTGATAAATGAGATCAGTTACTTGATTGATCTTGTTGCAAAGTTTAATACGGTCGTAGTCACCTGTATTAGGACAAATCAAAGCCCGAATAGTGAGAGGCGGCGCACTGCGCCGCCTCTCACTATTCGGGATTCTTAGTGCGTACATGGTAGCCTTTGCAAGGGGATGCTGGGGGGATCTAAACCTTGAAATGGTACTATTTAACCCCATTCGCGCTTTTCCAGTTCTTGTTGCGGTAGTAACAAGGTTGCTTCTATTTCTTCGCGAATACTGGCGGTAACTTCGCAATTGCTATTCAGACAATCAAGCAGCAGTTGATTGGCATCGTAATAATGTTGTAAGGCTTGTTCTTGAGGAATACTAAATTTCCACTTGTTGCCGACATTGCGATGCTCATCGATCACCTCCTGTAGCTTGACTACCCAAGTTGCATAATTTTTTTTGCACCAATTATCAAAGCTTACCTTCGTATGATTGCTATCTGGGAGTTGATCGCTGAGTTGCTGAAGTGATTTATGAAAGCCAATATCAACGACAATACCTAAGATATTGCTCAGAGCGTCGCCGCAAGCATGGACATAAGCAAAATCCTTACTATTTTCGAGGACGGATTCGCGTAGTAGGTCATCGAGAGCCGCATCTAAAAATTCACCCTGATCCAAAGTGCAAGCTAGAGCCAGATCTGGGGCAAGATTGGGCGCTCGGATTAGAGCCAGATAAAAAGCCCGACCTGTCGCCGACTTCGTTTCTAATGGATTGGATTGAGATTTTTGACTTGCCCAAGCTAAAAAATCTTGCAGATATGGGTCTTCAGAAACAAGCGCATCAATTTCTTGCTTCATCAACTCCACCAAGCCATCGGCACTGCGGAGCATACTCGCCGTTAGCAAAAAGATTTCGCGCCAATGGGGATCGGTAATATGGTTTACCAACCCCTGTAGAGACTGTCCTAGGGATTGGAGATTATGGTTAGCAACGATCTTACGCGCGGTGAAATATTCTTGTAATGCAAGATAGGAGAAAGAGAAGATCCCTCTCGCTCGCTCCGCTAACAGTCCATGTTGAGACTCGATCGCCCTTAACACCCCTTCACTTGCCTCCTGAATTTCTTCAGGATCGTTACTAGCATCGGGAAGACTTTCCAGATAATCACCGATATATTGCTCAACAACCCCTTGTTCAAAAAAATATTGCCCCTGCTCAAAGGTTGCCGAGGCAATTTGGCTTAACAGCTTCAGCTTTTGGGGCAGCAAAAATCCGCGATAGATTTGATCGCGTTCAATACCCTCCGCTTCATCCCATTTGCCGAGCAGAAGATCCATCCCTTGCTTATAAAACTCAGCTTGCTTAATCGGAAATTTGCCTTGACGGTGAAATATGGAACAGGCAAGATGCAGAAATAAGGGCGTTGTAATCATGCGGCGAAATCGCCAATTTTCGGGCAGTTCCAATTTGTGTATAAATAGCTGTGCATTGGTAACTCCCTTATCAGCATCTTTGCTAAAGGCAACAAACCATTTTTGCGAAAAATCAGCAATTTGCTTTTGGGTAAATGGGGCAATTTCCACATCCGTAAAACTTTGCAAAGCTAACCTTTGAGAAGCCGTGCGGCAGGTGGCGACAAATTGATTCTTGTGATATTTGTCAGCAAATCGCCGAATTTCATTGAGGATTGCACCCTCTTCTTCATGGGTTACTTCATCCATTCCATCGATTAATAGTAAAACTCTCCCTGCTTGTAGTAACTTTTTGATCACGGATAGTTGCGAAATTTCAGAAGTTAGAAATTCCTGATGGATAAATTCTAAAAAATCAATTTGCTCTTGTTCTCTACGACTCTCCGCAAAATCTCGAAGTTTAATAAAAATGGGAATTCGGCTGCCCACAAATTGCTCGCGATTGCATTCAATGGCAAGGTGCTTGAGAAATGTTGATTTCCCAGAACCTGGTCTTCCCAATACCCTGAGCTTGTTATACTTAGCGACAGCCTGCATCCCTGGAATTTGGCTTTCAACGATTTTACCCAAGCCATAGCGATCAACATCTTGAGGCATAAGGCTATTGACCGCCGCAATTTCTAGCCATTGTTGACTGGCTATTTGTTCGAGGATATTGACATCGATATAAATCTGTTCGATTTTAATAGGTCGATTAACATCCAATAATTTCAAGATGCCGCATTGGTGATTAATTTTATCGTGGCGTTGCGATCGCACAGTTTGGACAAGCGCATCTATTCCTAATTCAGTAAAATCCCTAGTTCCATCATTATTGTTAGCAATATATTCGATGGGAGGATCAAGGGCAATCTCTCGCCAATCCAGATCTAATCTTGTACAAATTTCAAAAAATGTATAACGTTCGATCGCATGTCCAGCAAAAAATCGCCAAATCGGTTGTCTAGTTTTGATTCCAACTTCATTCGCTAGATATTCTTGTGTCCAACCCTTAAGAGTAAATTGCTGTTTAGCCTTTTTTATTCCCATTGGTGATGCTTGTAACGATCGCTTTGCCATAGAATAAAAAGCTCATATATATTTGCGAATGTCTCGAGTATTTAACTGATGTTACATGGAAGTTTCTAAAGCCCTCACCCCTAGCCCCTCTCCCGCAGGCTACGGTGTACACACAAGTTGTCAGCTATAGCGCGAGTTACTAATGATCTCCCTTTTTAAGGGGGGGGGCTGGGGGGATCTAAACCCTGAAACGTAGATAGAGAGACTTGTGTGTACACGGTAGCCTTGGGAGAGGGGGCTAGGGGGGGAGGGCTAATAATTAGCTACAGTCTGCCATTCCGCAACCAGCGCAGGTGGAACCGATAGACTAATCGCTTCACCTTTGAGCATCGGCAAAGAAATCTTTAAAGGAATCTCTGCTTGCAAATCTGCTAACAAAGGTTGCAGATCATACTGTCCGACATTCCCCTGCGATCCCTCTTTGAAAATATTGCTAGAGGTATCAGCCGCCGTGAGAGTTTCACCCAAGGAATTGGTTAAAGTCAAAGGCTGAGCATGATCGATCGCCACCAAATTCGGGAAGCCCACCAAGCGCAACTCAAAGCTACTATTGCCATCGGGACGTGATCGCTTGAAAGCGATCGTCTGCCAAGTATTGCCATGCTGATCCTTGAGGGATTGGCGCGACTGATAAACCATTTGATTTGGTGCTTCTTCGAGTTGGCGAATTGCCGCCGATGCACTAGGGGTATCCAGAATTCCTAATCCGATCAGAGCAAAGATCGTAATTGCACCAATCAGCAATAACCACGAGAAAAATTTGCGAATTTGACATGACATAGTGCTAGTTCCTAATTGTTTTTTATGATATGAATGGCATCTTGATGAGCAAAATTGCAAAAGGTCATCAACTCTGTATCAATGACTCGGTAATATCGCCAAACACTATCCCGCCGACAAGTCACCACTCCCGCATCCTTCAGTAATCGCAAATGCTTCGATACATTGCCTTGATGAAGTCCCGTGCGATCGCAGATATCCTGCACACTACGCTCTTGGTTACAAATTGCCATCAGGATTTGCAGTCGAGTTGGATCTGACAAGGCTCGAAATCGATTTGCCAAAGTTTCCAATTCGCTGGGATTGAGAGTGATGTCCATATCTGCTCCTACCATTCAAAATCAGGGTATTGCTCATTCCTATTCATGCTTTAACTGAAACTGCTTCAGGTTCTGGAATAGGAATAATTGGCTCCACCAATGGCAACCCGATCGCCTTAAACCCAATCTTCTCCCACCAAGGAATTGTCCAACCAAGGCGCATTTTCGTGAGAAAGTATTTCTCGAAACTTGCCTTAATCAAAGGAACTAAAAAGCCATGATAGATAAAAGCGCGTTTGCGTTCGCCAGAAGCATCAGGCAGAAGCGGATCGGCTAAAAATAGCGCTCCCGTATTCCCGAAATCGGCAAAGCAAATCGCTTGCAAGGTTGGTCTGTATTGATTGCCAGAAGTAACTCCCAACTCTAGAGCGATATTTTGGGCGATCGCTAAAGCCATTTCTTCCGACATCAATCCCACCTTGGGCGCACCCGTGGGAATCGGTGTTTGTTCCACAGCTTTTAGTTGCGTGACCACACCGACAGAATAAATCGAGCTAAATTCGGGATGTCGATAGGTCGGCAACACAGGTACAAAGCCCTTGGCATCGGTTAAGCCTTCGGCTTCACGCAAAAACTTTGGTCCGCGGAAAGGCGGCAGCACCATCGTAAAGCTAGAAGGAATCACGCGCCCATCAACTAAATGCACCTCATTAGGCTCAAAATGGGAAATAGCAGTATTTTCCATCAGTTCGATTTCGCGATCCGCCATGAACTTCCGCATCAGCCAGCGCGAGCTTGCCATACCACCGATCCCTAAATGCCCTGCATAGGGCTCTGAGGTAATGAAGGTCATCGGAACCTGCGATCGCATTCCTCTTTTTTTCAATTCATCATGAATTAATAAAGCGAACTCATAGGCTGGACCAAAACAACTTGCCCCAGGCGATGCGCCAACCACGATCGGTCCTGGATTCTCTAAGAACTTCTGCCATGCTTCACTAGCTAAGGTCGCATGGTGGGGATTACAAATTGATTGGGTATAGCCGTTGTCAGGTCCTAACCCCTTGAGATTGTCCATCGCCAGTTCTGGTCCTGTGGCAATGATCGCGTAGTCATAGTCCAATGTGCGATCGCCCATTTTAATTTGCCGCGACTTGGGATCAATCGCCGTGACTGCTGCATGAATGAACTCAATGTCATGCTTGGTAACGATTTTAGCTAAATCTAATTGAATGCTATCAAGGGTTTTTAATCCTAGCGCCACCCAAGGCAGGGAAGGCACAAAGGTAAATTTGGGCTGATTGGAAATCAGCGTAATCTTATGTTCGCGGGGCAGAACGTGCCTCAACTCATAGGCGGCGGGTAATCCGCCCAATCCCGCACCAATCACAACAACACGAGCCATAGTCTCGACTCCTAAAAAAGTAATTTTTTAATAAAAATATTTATAAAAATATTTAGTAAATGCTCCCAGTTTAAGGATGGTGCGAAGCACTACCCTTAAACTTTCACTCTCTTACACCAAGTTTTTGCAGTATCACAATCAACGGACACCAGTTGGTAAAGGCAGATTGCAGCAAGTTTAGCCCGACAAATGCAGTCAAAAACAACCAGTTAGCATTAAGCAGTGACAGAGACAAACTAAGCAAAACCATACTGCCTGCGACTAAGCGCAACCACTGCGATTGATTCCAAGACTGACTACTACCCACTGTTTTTTGCATTGTGTTTTTTAAACCAATAATCTAAACTAATGAAATGATTATATCACTATACAGTAATTTAGTTGACAAATAAAAACATTTTGAAACATATTTGTCGCTCACAGCGCTTTGCGCCTGCTTGAAAAATTTCTTGTACTACATCTACATCTGTTATACCAATTCACCAAAGTGTGGCTACACTTTGGTGAATTGAAAACCAAACCCAGTAAGGGTTTTTAAAACTAAAAACAGCAACGCTATTTTTAGTTTTGGTATTATTGCGTTATTCCATCGGGGCTTGAATCTCGGATAATCCTGATTCCACCCCAAACAACGATGCTGGCGATGCTCAATCCAATAATCAAGTCAGGAAATCGAGAATTGAATAGATTTACTAACAAACCTGCGATAATCACACTAAAATTGGCAATGACATCATTCTGAGTAAAGATCCAACTTGCTCGCATATGTACTTCACCATGACGATGCTTCGATAGTAAGTACAAGCAATAACTATTCACAATTAACGCTAAGAGTGCGATCGCCATCATCCAGCCTGATTCGGGAGAACTTCCCCAAACAAACCGTCGAATTACATCAATGACAACCATCACCGCTAATGTAATCTGAAAAATGCCACTTAGAGTCGCTGCTCGATTCTTGTAATGTGCTGATTTGCCAACTGCATAAAGGGAGATCGTATAAACCGAAGCATCGGCAAACATATCTAATGCGTCAGCAATCAGGGCTGTAGAATGCGATATAGTTCCTGTTACAATTCCAACTACAAACATCATCCCGTTAAGCAGTAATAGAATCCGCAGCGTTTTACGCTCCGCTTTATTCTTTGCCTCCATGTGACATCCACAGTCTGACATTGTTGCCTCACTTACTTTTTTGACGGTTGAGTAATTATGGACTCACGCAAAAGGACTTGCAACCCTTCTTCTAGAGTAGGGGCAATTGATGAATTGCCCCTACTTTTGTTTGTTTTGAGGCTATTTTGCGAAATCTTATAATTAGGGTAATTATTCAATTTCCTTCGCAGCCGTACTTACCATCATGGTCAGCTTCTGCACTATGATCATGTCCATGCTCTGCCGCATGGTCGCGATCGCGTTCTTCCTTCGTCTTTACAGCTAACGAACCCGCAAGATAAGCAGTTACGGCCGTGTCGGGATCGTTTTCAGGGGTGACAATGGGCTTGATACCTTTAGATTCGATGCGACGAGACAAGCCATTGCCCATACTGCCACTGATCAAAACCTGCACATCATCTAAGGGATGTGATTCTTTAGGAGAGCTTTCATGGAAACTTTGGGCTTTGGTAAGTTGTAACATTTGCTTGTTTTGAATGGTCATACCATCCACATCGTAGATCCAGAACTTTTGGCAATGCCCGAGATGTCCTGTTACGTTGGCTTGATTTTGGCTAGATACGGCAATTTTCATTGGATGGTTCCTATTTTTTGGTTTTTAGTTGCAATATTTTGGAGATTATCCGATCGCCAACTTAGCGATCGGATAATCATAGAATCAATGTTTAGGCAGAAATATCAGGAGATGCAAGGGCTAACGGTACAGGGAAGTTATGTCCGTTGGGAGATCGC
The DNA here is from genome assembly GCA_002325645.1 of Pseudanabaena sp. UBA1465. Taxonomy (GTDB): domain Bacteria; phylum Cyanobacteriota; class Cyanobacteriia; order Pseudanabaenales; family Pseudanabaenaceae; genus Pseudanabaena. The sequence continues at coordinate 27,433 of DCSN01000013.1, read as the reverse complement.
ATGACTTCAATTCCCAGGTCGGCACGATTAAGCAGATCGGCATGAGTGCGAATTGGACGACCAGAATCATCTAAAAGCGATTGCTGGAAATTGAATCCATTGAGATTAAAGCTAATCGCGCCAATCCCTAAAGCGGCAAACCAAATCCCGATCGTTGGCAAGGCGGCTAAGAGAAAGTGGGTAGTCCGACTATTCCGCAAAGACAATGTGGGGATCAACAATCTACCCAGATAACCACTGTGGCTGGCAAGTAGGTTATAGGTAGTTTCCTCCTGACCAAATTTATAGCCGAGGTTAGCCGATTCAATCTCTGTCGTCTCGCGAATTAGGCTCGAAGTAACCAGAGATCCGTGGAGCGAACTCAAAAGCGCACCACCAAAAATCCCAGCTACACCAATCATATGGAACGGGTGCATCAAGACATTATGCCTTGCTTGGAGCGAGAGCATGAAATAGAATGTCCCTGAAATTCCCAAGGGCATTCCCTCTGAGAAGCTTCCCTGTCCAATGGGGTAAATAAATAGTACGGCGGTGGCGGCGGCTACGGGAGCAGAAAAGGCTACGGCGATCCAAGGACGCATTCCTAATCGGTAGCTCAATTCCCATTGCCGACCGAGATAAGCCCAGATACCAATCAGAAAATGAAACACGATCAATTGATAGGGCCCGCCATTATAAAGCCATTCATCGATGGAATCGGCTGCCCAGATGGGATAAAAGTGCAACCCGATCGCTGCCGAAGTTGGCACAACGGCGGCGGTAATCAAGTTGTTATGTGCCATCAGCGATCCTGCGATGGGAACGCGAATACCCTCCATATCAACGGATGGAGCGTTAGCGATCGCCAGTACAAACACGATCGCGGCTACGAGCAGAGTGGGAATCGCGAGAATGCCAAACCAACCAATATATATACGGTTGTTGGTACTGGTAATCCATTCAGCGAAGAGTTGCCAAGAACTGATTTGGGCATACTTCGGCTGTTTTGAGAAGATATAATTTGCCATAGTGATTACTCTTTGTCAATACAATTCAATAGTGAATAGAATGTAACTGAACTGAGAAGTTTAAACAGACTGCGATCGCCTTGCTACAGGATTAGTTCTGGCTATACCCACCAAGGCTTTTGACCAGTGCGGGGATCGGTTTCTGTCCAAGGCGCGATCAAGATCTTGTTGTCAGTTACAGCAACCTTGACAATCTTGAGCGGTAGAGGGGCAGGGCCTCTGACAACACTTCCATCAGGCGCATAGAGAGAACCATGACAAGGGCATTGAAACTGCTGATCGTTAGGATTCCAAGGGAATGTGCAGCCAAGATGCGTACAGTTATCGACTATGCCGATGTTGTCGAGAGTGCGATCGGCGGTGACAATTAGATAGGTCGGTTCACCTGCCAATCCTGCAACTAGAGCGCGAGTTTCCGGCGCTTCAGCCAAGATTTGTGATGCAGGAATTACTTTGCCTAAGATGTCCTTAGCGAGAATAGCTCCACCTTCGCCAACGGCTTCTGATGGTGGAACGAAGAAACTACCAAAAGGATAGAGCGCCGAGCCTACGGTCACAGCGACGGCTGATCCCGTCATGAAGTTTAGTAATTGCCGCCGCGATAGGGATGGACTTTCGAGAGGAAGACTATTTTCCATGAAGATACTCTGTAAAGTGATGTTTTTTGATCAGGAAGTGCTACGGGTAGCGGGAAGTTCCTCGTCTGTTTAGGAATATTTGTTGGCTTTATTGGTGCGAATCCCTAGAAGTTGATAAAGCCCACAGAAGCCTACTAGAGCCGTTACTAGCATTACACTACCCACCACAACTAGACCAATACCCAGTCCAGTGCCGCCATAAACAAAAAAGCCTAAATAGAACAATGCCGCAGCTAATAGTAAGCGAATCAGGCGATCAACTGTGCCAACATTTGTGTTCATAAAATTAATCTCCAATACTAAATAGATTGTAAAAACTTGCAGCAATATTGGAAGATTCGATACTTGAAGTATTGCAATGTTTCTGTAATCTCCTACAATATAACTCATTAGTAATATAATTAATCAAGACTAATCTTAAGACTATGTTAAGTTTATAATTTATCTAGCTCTAACCCTATACTAGGTATATATTTTGACTTTTTAATAAGTCATGATTAATTAATCCTTCCATCGTAAAGAACTATATGATTTCAGAACAATTTATGTAACTCATACAGGATTTTATACGTTAGGATGTCACACTTATTTTTGTTCCCATCTACTTTCTACTTTTTCAAACGTTAGATTTAAATATAGAGTTTTTACTGATTTTCTAACTTTGTTTTACGGATGGGAAGTAGAGAAGATATTCACTCACTTTAAATGCGATCGCATTGGAGATACTTGTCATGAATTCAGAAACCTTATCGGCCATCAAGCCCTATCTCAGCTTTTTTCATCCCGTAATGATGTGGATACTGCTGGGGACTGCTATCTATGCGATGTATTTGGGTGTGCAATCTCGCCGCACCAGACTAGCCGAAGGCGATGTCAAGAAAGAAATGATCAAGGGTAAATTCGCGATTCGCCATCACCAAATTGGTTCCATCGTTCTCGCTCTGATGGTGCTAGGTGCGATCGGGGGGATCGTCGTGACTTATATAACTAGAGGCAAGATTTATATTAACGCCCATTTGTTTGCTGGTTTAGGAATGGCGGGGGCGATCGCGGTTTCAGCATCCCTAGTTCCCTTTATGCAAAAGCATGATTGGGTTCGCAGCGTTCATGTTGGGATCAATATGGTGGTCATGGGCTTATTTGGTTGGCAAGCTCTAACTGGCATTCAAATTGTGCAGAAGATTTTAGCTTCGATGAATGCACCTGTTGCTGGTTAATTGGTGTCTAAGTAGCTTAAAAAACTTGAGTCAAAAGCTGTAGCGCATGCACAGCCTGCGCTACAGCTTTTGGGATTTTATGTTTAATTCAGCCTTAACACCATCAAGAAAACTATGCAAAATAATATAAACAAAACAATATAAATAAGAAATCAATGTTTATTCCTCGTGGTTTTAACGAACGTTCGGTCTTGACCAAACTTGGCAGAATGGTCTATTACACAGCTCAAGGGGAACCTTGGCATGAACATACACCAACAGCAGCATTAGTTTTCCTACATGGCTTTGGCGGTGGTTCCTCCGCCTACGAATGGTCAAAGGTATATCCAGCTTTTGCCGCAGATTATCAAGTCATGGCTCCCGATTTGATTGGCTGGGGGCGATCAGATCATCCCGATCGCAGCTACAAAGCCGAAGATTACATCGGCACGATCATCGAATTTATGGAGCAGACCTGTTCCGTTCCCACAACGGTAATTGCCTCGTCATTGACGGCCGCATTCACGATTAGGGCCGCGATCGAACGCCCAGAGCTATTCAAGTCATTAATTGTGACGACAGCCTCTGGTTTAGGTGAGTTTGGGCAAGACTATCGCCGTAGCGGATTCGCCCAGTTTGCTAAGGCTGCGAATATCCCGATCCTCAATCAACTGCTTTACGGTACGGGTGTGGCAAATAGCTTTGGCATCCGTAGCTTTTTAGAGCAACGCCAGTTTGCTAATGCCGCGCTAGTTTACCCTGAGATTGTCGAGGCTTATCTGGAATCGGCTCAGCGTGAGAATGCAGAGTACGCAGCGCTTTCCTTCGTTCGCGGTGATTTGTGCTTTGATTTGTCCACATACATCACAAAATTGACGATTCCCACCGCCATGATTTGGGGCAGGGGTTCTCAGTTCACCAACCCTAATGTTGGTCGTCAGCTTGCGGCAATGAATCCTGAAGTCATTCGTCGTTTTTACTATCTGGATGATGTGGGATTTACGCCACAGCTAGAGCAGCCTGCGGTAATGACTGGACTAATTCGCCAGATTTTGCCATTGCTTGAGTAGATTTTAAGTGGATTTTAAGTAGATTTTTATAAAGAGATTTAGGAGTAGATCATGCAAAAATCATATCAGTTTGTTCTCAATTTCTTTCTAGTATTGGGAATTAGTTTGTTTGCGATCGCTTGGAGTCCTGCGATCGCCATAGCAGCACCGATTATTCCCCATCCAGAAGAATTAGTTCACGCCGTTCAAGAGATTGAATCTCTGGATGCGATGCGAACTGGCTTGGCTTCAAGTTTAGAAGGAAGTACTGAAGAGCCGACCCAGCAAACGATGAAAGAGGTCTGTCGTCCTGTGGGAATGCAAGCGATGCAACTTAGTCAAGAAAATGGTTGGCAGGTGAAGCAAATTGCCGCAAAATATCGCAACCCTGCCCATGCGCCTGAAAGTCTCCATGACAAGATGGCTTTGGCAAAATTTGAACAAGATCATCAACTAGTTGGACTTTGGGATCGAGAAACCATTAATCAGCAAACAGGAACGCGCTACTATCGCCGCATTGATGTGGAAGCAAGTTGTTTAGTCTGTCATGGCGCAAAGGATCAGCGTCCTCAGTTTGTGCAGAAAGGCTATCCTCAAGATTTAGCCTATAACTTCAAAGTTGGCGATTTGCGCGGTATGTATGCCGTGTTCATTCCCGATGAAATGAAACAAGCAATTCAAGATTCCGTTACTCCTTAATTTTTGAGGAAGGAAAGGCGGCGCAATGCGCCGCCTTTCCTTTTTATTTATTATTTATTCCTAAAGTTAGAAAAAATTCTATGAAATCAATTCCATCTCTACTGCTTGGCATCGTTTTATCTTTCTGTCTCTTCCTAGGGATGCAACCAACCGCGATCGCCTCAACATCAATTGATAATACCGATATTAAAACCGATACATTGGCGAGCATCGAAGGATATCCGCGACTGGAAATGGCTTTGGATAAATATCTCATGGCAATTCCATCAGGATACTATACGATCGCCAATGTCGAAGAGTTGAAAAGTTTGATGTCAGATCGTCAAGCCCTGTTAGTGGATGTCCGCGAACCATCGGAATATCAATCAGGACATATCCCCAGCGCCATCAACATTCCACTAAGGTCAATATCGCGCAATTTAAGCAAAATTCCTAGCGATCGCCCTGTAATTTTATATTGTTCCACTGGCTATCGCTCTTCGATGGGTGTGATGACCTTACATTTGCTCAACTATGACAATGTGATGGGCTTTCCGCCTAGTCTTTCGGGTTGGAAACAAGCTGGTGGGGCGATCGCCTGAGCATGAAATTTGCCACCAGAATACCGATAATCGCCAGTACCGCCATAGGATAAAAAACATAGGTGTAATCGCCAAACACATCACGAATTTGCCCCGTGATCAAAGTACCGATCAGAGCGCCAACTCCATAGGCGGTGAACACAATTCCGTAATTTTGAGCATATTGATTGGGATTGAAAAATTGTAAGGTGATTGTGGGAGCCATGGCTAACCAGCCGCCCAGATTGAACCAAAACAGACAAAATGCAATCAGGTAAGTGGCTACCTGTCCTTTTTGTGCGCCGATCATCATGATTGAGGCAATCAAAATTAAGGTATAAGAAGCGATCGCCATATAATGCGGTTTAATGCGATCGCATAGCCAGCCAAATAGAGGGCGACTAATTCCATTGAATAGGGCAAATAGAGAAACACTACTGGCGGCTAAAGTAGGATTAATTTGAATCACCTCTTCGCCAACAGAACTAGAAATGCCGATCGCACTCAAACCCACAAAACTAGCGATCGCATAGCAAATCCACAATCCATAAAATGGACGACTTTTTAAAATTTGAGCAGGGTAATTGATGGCTTGAGTAGATGCTGAACTGGTTGAAGTTTGCCGAGGTTGCCAGTCTTCTGGCGGTGGTTTAAGCATCGTCGCGATCGCCAAAATAATCACCATAAAAGCAATTCCCAAAATCCGTAATGTTGGTTGAAGCCCATACAGGGTAATTAATTGATTGGCTAAGGGAGCAGTAATTAAGGGAGAAAGTCCAAAACCGATAATCGTCAAACCCACCGCCAAGCCACGTTTGTCGGGGAACCATTTCGCCACCAATGCCATTGGCACACCATAGGCGATCCCCACCCCTGTCCCCGCAAATACGCCATAGGTAAGAATCATCATCTCAATACTACCAACCAAGCTAGAGAGAATATATCCTAAACCAACAATAATTCCACCAATGGCGGCGACTAAGCGCATCCCAAGACGTGGGATATAAAAACCTGCGATCGGCATCAGGAGAGCATAAAAAACTAGCGCCACGGTGTAGGGCAGTAGACTTTGAGTGGCGGTAATTCCCAACTCATTTTCCAGTGGTTTTCTAAATACACTCCAAGCATATACATTCCCCAAACAGAGTAAAACTATCATCCCTAATGGAATCAGCAGCCATCGCCCTGTTTCGGCAGGCATTCCCAATACAGTTACATTTGCATGGTTGTTGTTAAGCATAAATCTCTGATTTCCACACAGCAGTACTTAGATAGCGCTCGCCAGCACTGGGTTGAACGATCACGATGCGTTGATTTTGGTATTGCGATCGCCTCCCTAATTGTAAACCTGCATGAACCACTGCACCCGTGGAAATGCCACTCAAGATTCCTTCCTTTTGGGCTAATTGTCTTACTGTCTTGTAGGCTTCAGCTTCTGTCACAATCGCAATTTCATCAATTAAATCAACGCGCAAAACATCGGGAATAAAACCTGCGCCAATACCTTGAATATTATGCGGATGGGCGGGTTGACCGCTTAGGACGGCGCTAGTTGATGGTTCTACGGCAACGATCTGGATTTGCGGATTTTTTTGTTTGAGATAACATCCCGCCCCCGTGAGTGTGCCGCCAGTGCCAACGCCTACTACTAGCGCCGCGATCGCGCCATCGGTATCTTCCCAAATCTCTGCGCCCGTGGTGTGGTAATGGATTTTGGGATTGGCGGGATTGCTGAATTGGTGGGGTGAAAAGGCTTTGGGAATCGTCATTAATAACTGGTTGGCATGGGCGATCGCGCCTTGCATATCGGCGATCGCAGGCGTTAGGATCAATTCTGCACCGTATGCCTGTAAAAGTTTTTGTCTTTCCACACTCATGTTATCTGGCATCGTCAAAATTAACCGATAGCCTTTGACCGCACAAACCATCGCTAAACCAATGCCTGTGTTACCAGAAGTGGCTTCAATGATTGTGGAATGCTGTGGTTGAATCAAGCCAGCCTGTTCTGCTTCCGTAATCATGCTAATAGCAATGCGATCCTTCACCGATTTGGCAGGATTCATCCCTTCCATTTTTAAGACGATTTCGGCAACGCAACCCATTTCCTGCGGCAAGTGATTCAGCCTGAGTAGGGGTGTATGTCCAATAAGTTCCGTAATATCATGATAGATTTTCATGGTGATTAAAAGACCATTAATTCAAAGAAAAAGAAGGTGAAACCCAACATCAAAAGCAGATGGGGCAGATTACTCAGTAATGTTCGCCCTGTGATTCGTAACAGGGGATAGATGCTAAATATAACGGCGGAAAGCAGGGTTACGCCTTGCAAAAATTGGGCAACTTCTAAACTCCAAGTGAGCGTGAATAGGTTTTCACCACTGGAGCCTAAGGTTCTCGCTAAAACGGGCAAAAGCCGCCCTGCTTCGGTGACTGCCGCAGGGATGTAATGGGCTAAGTTTGCCGCTAGGGTTAGGGTCAGATAGGCATAGATCACTCGCAAATATTCTGGTTGCTCAGGATCGAGAATACGGGCGATCGCATGGGCTAAATATGTAAATATGGCAGGAATACTTAACAATGCTAGGGCGATCGCTGTACTCAGGAATAAATGGTCAGCATCCACAGGCACATAATCAAATCCTAACCAACTAAGAATTCTGTGACTATGGTGCATGAACACACCACCAAAAAGCAGTAACAGCAGAGCAACTTCCGCACTAAAGACTTGATGATTTTCCAGTAAATCAGAAGTTGGGAATCGTAAATTTAACTGCACAGAACGATTGGGACAAGCTTTCATACAGGTCATGCAGAGCATACAGTCGCGGTTATCCTGTAATTGAGCAGGATGGGAATAGAGAGGACAACCTTCGGTAGCCTGTCCTTCGGTGGGGAGGGCATCGGCAAAGGTTACGGCAGTAGCGGCGCTGCCTTTGTAACAACCAAAGGTGCTGCATTGACTGCCACAGACCTGTTGGGTGGCGCGTACTTCCACCATCGCTAATTTGGCAAACATTCCATTCATGCCGCCAATCGGGCAGAGATAGCGACACCAGAGCCGCCGTTCATAAATGAGGCTACAAATCACGGCTCCTGCGGTAATCGCTAGTAACAGCCAAGCCGAAAGCGCTGCATGGTGGGGTAAATCCCATAATTTTTCCCAGAGATAAATTGCCACAAAGCCACCAAATAGGAACCAAGATCCCCACCGATTCAGCCATTTAGTATTCCAAGCTAATTGCTGTCGCGGGAATAACCAGAGGGAAAATCGCCTAATCCATTCGGCGGTAATCATAAAGGGACAAACGGCACACCAGAGACGACCGATAAACACAAACAGAACTAAATATCCAGGCCACCACCAAGCCCAAAATAGATTCAGAGTGATGCTGCTATCTCTTGTTTGCGGCCCCAAGAAACCTGCGATCGTTACAGGCACAAAAAATGCCATCATCACATACCAGATACCTTCGGGATACCAATTGCTAAGCAGAATGCGCCGCAACCAAGGTACATCGGTAAGCAGATCAACGCGAAAGGCATTTTTAGCAGATTGCACCGACCAGAGCGCTTGTTCAGAAATTACCGCTTGAGAGATCGGGGTCATGATCGTCGCACGGTGCAAGATTTCGGCTAATTCCGCCAGATTGCCTGGGTAATCATAGCTAATCAATCGCCGCATTTCCGATTGATCTAGTTCCAATAAGGGGCGATTCTGTTCTTGGCAAAATTGCGAGAGAAAGTAACGGGCAAAATCGGGAATGTCGGCTTTGCGCTGAGGTAGGCTAAAGAGTTTGATCGAGATGATCTCAAGATCTGCGGGGAAATCGATTTTGTCGGGAGAGGCCATGATTAGGCGCACCCAAGATTGAATTGCTTGCGGTGGTTCAGGGAGCGTACCAGAACCACTCACGCCATGATTGGGTAAAACCGTCCCTGCTTTGAGGTAATGGATTAATCTGAGGCGATCGCCTTCACTCAAAACCTGACAATTATTCAGTAATAGCGTTCCCCGTTCTAATAGCTCCAGAATTCCCTCCCTTGAACTGACGCGACCGAATAATAAATCTGTATCTAATTTACCATCGGGCGATCGCGGTAACTTGGCACAGTCTAGCTCAACAAAGGGTTGATCCGCTAAACCAGAACGATCGTGAATCAATCCAGCCAGAAAAGTTTTGCCAGTTCCCGCCTGTCCTTGAAAGGCGATCGCTTTCAGGGTTGTCGCAGCGAGATCGATTTGTTCGCTTAACTTTTGCGTTGCCTTACTATTCCCAATAATTGTTTTATCTTTAGGTACATTCTGAATGTAGGACTGCAAACCTTGAATCCGCTTCTGTTCTTTAGCAATGCGGGTACTGAAAGCATTTAGATCTTGGGCTAGGAGCGTATTGAAGAGATGTTCCATTTCAGGATGTAGCTGCATCAATTGCCAAAATCTGGCTTGGGGCAGAAACCAAATCTCGCTATTGGTAACAGCGATCGCCTGCGTTTGATGTCTTCCCTCCTTGAGCTTAGCAATCAGCGTCACATAGCCAAATAGATCCCCCGCACTGCGCGGACGAATCTGCGATCTACCAATCAATGAAGTTCGATAAATTTCGACGGCTCCCCATTTCATCAAATACACTCCAATCGCAGGTTGATCGGTTTGATAAATAATTTCGCCTGCTTCCACTTTCAACAAATGTAGAGATCGGGCGATATCTTGCAAAGTGCGATCGGGCAACTGTCCCCAAAGCCGATGAAACCTTAACCAGTTGCTGCATTCCGCCGCCGCATCTGGGTCTGGTTGCGGCAAACCCTCTAGCCCCGCACCTAGGGGCGGGTGTTGTGAAGGAGATAAGGAAAGAGAATTAAGTGTAGAAACCATAGTTTCACGTTACCATCTGAAATACGAACTCAGGTATTTATTTATAGCAATTACCGCCCGAATAAACCAAATGAACT
>DCSN01000013.1:0-17266 GCA_002325645.1 Pseudanabaena sp. UBA1465 | reverse complement strand
AGTTCATTTGGTTTATTCGGGCGCAAAGCATCGTAAGTGTTTCAATTTATTTCTAAAGCTATATTGTCTTACTATATAACAATATAATTATATAAATACAACAAATAGGGCGTAAAGGTAAGAATTCTGCACTCTATTTCATTCATACTTCATTCATACTAGGAGCAAATCTGATGAGAACTAAACTTTTCACTCAAGAAATTAACACTGGTGATATCACCGTAATCAGTAACTTAACCAGTGTTACGGCAAACGGTACTCGTATTTCACGGGTAGAAGAAGTTCAAGGTCACGAGCAAGAAAGTCCCTCTGCTATTTATATTGACTTAACAATTAAGCAGCCAGCTAAACTGCATGATGTTTTAGAAGCAACAGAAGAGGTAGATTTGGTAATGAGTTTAGAGGATTCAGTGGAATTAGGCTTGCTTATGGTTGCTATGGGCATGGAACACAAAACGGATGAAAACATCGCCGCAACTATGTCGCGCTTGTCTCAATTGATTGCTGAATATCGCTAATTTTATAGGCGCACTTACAGCGTTTTCAAATTTTTTCTTGTGGTTCGTTTGATCGGCAATTATTAAAGTCCCCACAAACATTTTGGCGGCAATTTCTGGGTCAGAATAATTCAGATCGGGATGATATGAAGGTGAGCAAAGGGCGATCGCTACCTCACAAAAAATCAAACAGCGATCGCAATACAGCAAAACATACAATTGATCGGCGATCGCCTAGAAATCACGACTCATGGTAATAGCGATCGCCAATCATTTTTCCCTGACAATCATCGCCACTAAGCCATTAATCAATCGGTTCTGCTCTATGGGTAAAATCTCCTGACCATGCAAAATCTCATGGGTGATGACATAGTGCATTAACGTACCCACAAACATTCTGGCGGCAATTTCTGGGTCAGCATAATCCAGATCGGCATGATTTTTAAAATATGCACTTAATCCTGCAATCATTGGTTTTTGAATCGTGCGGACAAAGGACTGCGCTAGTTCTGGAAATCGCTCTGACTCACCGAGGGTTAACCGAATGAAGGTTAGGAAAGATTGACCTGTGGAAAATTTGGACAATATGTTCGTGGCTAGATGTCGCAAGAAACTTACTGGGGGCAGTTCCAACAACATCGGATCTTCAAAATTTAACAGTAATTCCTGCGGTGATAATTGCTGAATTAATGCGGCAAATAAACCTTCTTTATCTTTGAAGTAACTATAAATCGTGGGCTTGGAGACTCCCGCCGCGATCGCAATGCGATCCATATTCGCTGCGACAAAGCCATTTGCCGTAAATTCCTGCATGGCACTATTGAGGATCATTTCCGATTTGTTCATGAATTTGCGATCGCGGCTTTCGTTGATGCTTTCATCATTTTCGCTGCGAACAGAAAAAAGGCTCATGGCAATAGCTGTGTAAATATTTAAGGTTATTTAACATTATCTTACTACACAGTGTAGTAATTTTACCAAACCGTGTAGTAAGATAGTTGGTAAGACAAATCGGTTTATATCAATTTCAGGAGATTGCCGAATATGCAAGAACGACTTAATCGTGGCTTTCCATTATTTAAGTTAAACCGTTATGGGATCGCGTTAACGGGTGTGGCTCTGGTGGCAGCGATCGCAGGAGGCTTATACCTCAATCGGCAAGCGCAGATCTCCCAACAATTGTCACAAAATGCTGCTACGCCCCTGATCGTTACCACCGTAACCGCTCTCGGTAGGCTGGAACCACAGGGCGAAATTGTTAAATTAGCGGCGGCAACTTCCACTCAAGAAAATCGCATTAGTAAATTACTGGTCAAAGAAGGCGATCGCGTTAAGGCGGGACAAGTCATTGCGATTTTGGCTAGTCGCGATCGCCTCCAAGCGGCACTCAACCAAGCCCAAAGAGATGTACAGGTTGTCCAAGCCAGACTTGCTCAAGTTGAGGCGGGCGCAAAGACAGGAGCCGTGGGAGCGCAAGAGGCAGAAATCACCCGCTTAGGCGCTAACCAATCAGCAGCGATCGCTTCTCAAAGGGCAAATGTCGAACGCTTAGCCGCCGAAGTTCAAAATGCTCAAATTGAAGCCCAGCGTTATCAATCTCTCTCTAATCAAGGGGCGATTTCTAATTCCCAACGGGACAGTAAACAGCTTGTACTTGCCACCGCTCAGCGTAGTCTGCAACAGGCTGAATCGGAATTAACTAGACTAGAAACCACAATGAGACCAGAACTTGATCGGGCGATCGCCACTTTAGACCAAATTAGCGAAGTTCGCCCTGTTGATGTCGATGTTTTAGTGGCGGAACTGGATCGGGCGATCGCCTCAGTCCAACAAGCCGAAGCCAACTTAGAGCAGACCTATGTTCGCGCTCCTCAAGATGGCGTGGTCATGGATATTCATACCCGCGCAGGGGAAGTGATTTCCAGTAATGGAATTGTGGAAATTGGACAAATTGATCGGATGTATGCGATCGCTGAGGTTTACCAAAGTGACATTCAGAAAATCCGCCTCGGACAATCCGTGCTTTGTACTTCTGAAGCTATCCCTGAAAAGTTAAAGGGAACAGTGGAACGCATTGATCGCAAAGTGCGGCGACAATCGGTAATCAACACCGATCCCAGCAAAAATATTGATGACCGCGTAATCGAAGTTCACATCAAGCTGGATCGAGCATCCAGCCAAATCGCCGCAAACTTCACTAATTTACAAGTTCAAGTCGAGATCAGCCAATGATTGCATGGATCAAACAACTCAAACGCCGCACGCCCCTCGGCTGGTTGCAGCTTAGTCACAGTCGCAGTCGATTACTAGTCGCGCTGTCGGGGATTGCCTTTGCCGATATCTTACTGTTTATGCAGCTTGGATTTCAATCCTCTCTCTATGAAAGTAACACCCAAATTCGCCGCGCTCTCACTAGTGATATCGTATTAGTCAGTCCCAAAGCCAAGAATACCCAAAATCTATCGACATTTACTCGGCGCAGACTCTATCAGGCTATGGATATTCCTGGGGTGATTGCTGCCCAACCGCTATATTCCAATAACATGATGTGGAAAAACCCACAAACTCGCAGGGAAGCGACAATCCAAGTGATTGGGTTTAGTCCCGATCATCCTCCCTTTCGCTTGCCAGAAGTCAATCAACAGTTAAACAAGATTAAACTTCCCGATGTGGTTTTATTCGATCGCGGTTCGAGAGGTGATTATCAATCAACGATCGCGCTGGTGGATGCAGGAAAAGCGATCGCCACAGAAGCAGAAGGAAGAACCATTCACATTGGTGGATTATTTACATTGGGCGCATCCTTTGGAACCGATGGCATTTTAATGACCAGCGATCAAAACTTTCTTTTGCTATTTCCTAAACGGGATGTGGGCAGTATCAGCTTAGGATTGATTGATATTGAAGCAGGAAAAGATCCTGTCCAGATTGTGGAAGCTCTCAGAAAACACCTCCCCGATGATGTCAAAGTCATGACCTTGGCAGACTTTATCGAAGATGAGCAAGCCTATTGGCGCAAGGAAAGCCCGATTGGATTTATCTTCACGATGGGGGCAGCAATGGCATTTGTGGTGGGCGTGGTGATTGTTTATCAGGTACTTTCCACAGATGTGAATGCTCACTTGAAGGAATATGCCACTTTCAAAGCGATGGGTTATCGCCATAGCTATTTGCTGAGTATCGTCTTTGAAGAAGCGGTTATTTTGGCAGTTTTAGGATTTATCCCTGGATTGATTCTGCCCTTGGGTTTATATTCCCTCGCCGCCAAAGCCACGGCTTTACCGATTTACATGACCCTCGCCCGTGCTGGCATGGTTCTATTTTTAACTCTATTTATGTGTCTGTTGTCGGGGGCGATCGCTACTCGCAAATTACAGTCCGCCGATCCCGCCGATATGTTTTAGTTTTGAGGTTTACGCCATGAATTCATTATCTAAACCGCCTGTACTAGCCATCCAGCAAATTAATCACTATTTCGGTGAAGCGGAACAGCGCAAACAAGTTCTATTCGATATCACCCTCAATATTTATGCTGGTGAAATCATCATTATGACGGGACCTTCTGGTTCGGGCAAAACTACCTTACTGACACTGATGGGCGGGTTGCGATCGGTTGAATTTGGCAGTCTTCAGTTCCTCGGTCAGGAATTGCATGGCGCAAATAAAGAGAAATTAGTGCAAGCCCGTCGCCATGCAGGGTATATCTTCCAAGCCCATAATTTACATGGCAGTCTCACCGCCTTACAAAATGTTCGCATGGGTTTAGAAGTTCATCAGCAATATGCTCCTGCGGAAATGAATCAATTAGCTGCTGTCATGCTAGAGCAAGTTGGCTTAGGCGAAGATCAACATAAATATCCTGAACATTTATCAGGTGGACAAAAGCAAAGGGTGGCGATCGCCAGAGCCTTAGTCAGTCAACCAAAACTATTGTTGGCAGATGAACCGACCGCAGCCTTAGATAGTGTCACAGGGAGAGATGTGGTGACGCTGATGCAAAAATTAGCAAAGGAGCAAGGTTGCACGATCGTCTTAGTTACTCACGATAATCGTATTTTAGATGTCGCCGATCGCATCGTTCACATGGAAGACGGACATTTGAGCAACTAGCTCATATTCTGACGGAACATGAAAATATAATTCTTTCAAAGTCTCCTAAAATTCGGGATTTATGGGGATTAGATCATGATTCACTGCGATCGCAAAGATAAATAGTTATTAAGCGATCGGGGCATAACACATCATTGGAGCGGACAATATTCGGATAATTCGGAATTAGTTGAAGGTAATCTTTGCCGCTCAATTAAGACGTTATGCCGAAACCCGCGAAGTCCGTCAAGGATGTCTGTGTCTAGCCGAGATTAGGCAAGTCAAAATGGTTAGCTTCGTTGATGAGTCCATAGAGGTTATCGGAGATCGCAAAGACAAGTAATTGATAAGCGATCGCTTAGAAATCACGACTCATGGTAATAGCGATCGCCTTAAGGGAATAGATTGTTGATGTGATCGCACTTGACTTAAAGTACGAATCTGCGCTACTTAGGCGTTTATTAGAGTAATTAAACCGCAATTGCTTTAAAACTATAAGTTAGCCCGCTTCGAGCGACATTAGAGTCTATTTATTTCTAGCATTTTTATGTTTTCGGAAGTCGCAAAACAAATAAATTAAATTAATAGCAAGCTTCATTCAAATTTATTATCAATAGTAATGCTTAAAAAGTGCAAATAAATCAATGTTGCTTGTATTTAGGAAATCAGCAAACTGCTAGTTACTGGTGAATTTAGTGTAAATGGTAAGTTGTGGTATCCCTTTATAGTTGATAAAAACGGTAGCGATATTTTTGAATCACAATAAGATTTAGATTTGTGTATAAATATTAAAGAAGCAACATTGTACCAATGTATAGAGTTGTACTATCAATCTATGGATAAGGTTGAACGCCTAAGTGCGATACATAAGGTGGTATTAGGCTTTTTGCTAAATCTAGCAACAGCCAATCGTTCAACATTCAAAAACACGGAGGTGGATATGAAAGTTGTTTCTACTAAGAAATCCGCTAGTTTTATCGCGGGTCTTCTATGCTTTTCTACAGTAATTTCACAGGTTGACAACCCAGCATTGGCTTCTCAGTGGTGTCGTTGGAAATGGCAGGGAATCAGAACTAGGTGGGTTTGTGAGGAGGTGGATGATAAAGCGAGACTGCCTTTTGAGCAAAGAAGCCCTTACTGTTCATCTACCTATAACCCACAAGACTATATGCCTGGTACTCCTGGTTGGACTGGAAGAGGTGGTAAAATTGCTTTTAACAATGGCACTACACGTACAGTAGTTGTTAAGCTATATGCTCCTCCTGGTTACTCTGCTCCTAATTCACCTAGCTATTTATTTAATAGTTGGAATGTAAACCCTGGTGAAAACAAATTTCTTGGAGATCGTCAATATGGGATGCATTTTGGAATACAGGTTGATGACTCACCGATTTGTATTTTAGGTCCAGCATCAGATTGGAATTATTTTAATGGAGAGTACATCTTTCAGACTTGGCCACAACGTATACGTTAACCCACATCATCTTAAAAGTTTAGCTTTTAGCTTTTCGGCTTGACAGTTGACAATACTATATAATCTACAAACTTAAGTCTGGGCTTTTGTCTGATTATTTACGCTCCCAACTTGCGCATCTTTCTATTCCTATGCTTCTTGCGTAAGTCCTATTGCTTTTATAAATTATAAATTTTGCTAGAAGGAGGAATATGTTGTGAAAAAGTTTTTTTCGGCTTTTATAATGGCTTCCACACTCGCTGTGTCCACGACTAGCGCAAGTTTTTTTGTAGTGACAAAGGTTAATGCTCAATCATCGCCTCGTCCATATGTTGTACTTGTAAATGGCTATCAGGATTGCTGTGTTTGGGATACTAGAAATCGTGGGGTGTATATGGGAACAGTTGTGAGGGAACTTCAAAAACATGGAGCAGAGTTCCGATTAGTTCCTTGGGATACATTCCGAGATGGTGCAGGTCAAAGAAGTAGTACCTCTAATGATGCTGCCTTTTTACAAGAGGCTGCTGATTTCATCAATAATCAACTTGACCCTAATCGCCCCCTCATTTTGATTGGACATAGTTTTGGAGGCGACTCCCTTCTAAGCCTTGCACCTCGAATTAATAGACAGATTCAATTTTTAGGAGTCATTGACCCTACGGCTGCTGGTGGTTTGCGTGAGCCTGTAACCCGTCGTCGAGTTCCATCAAATGTAGATTATTTTTTCAACAGATGGGAGCAAAATGCCCTTGCCTTAGCTAATGTAGTCCCGTTTGATAGCAGACTCGTTAGCGGCTCTATATCTGGTTGTCAAGCTAAAAATTGCGATCAACAAGAACAGAGTCTTGCTCGAAATGAAAATGGTTCAGAAATCAGAGTCAACTGTGAAAGTTGGGAAGTTACCTGTACGGGATACAATCCTATACCTGTGTTTATGGGAGGATCAAATGGGACTAAGGCAAAACGCCTTGCTCATAACGATATGCCATCTGATGCGTATTTGCAACGCCAAATGGCAAATGCAATAAATGGTGTGATTTCTAATTCATCACAACAAGCACAGGCTCCTAGCAATTTGCGAGAGGCTCAATACTTAGTAGGTGATTGGGATGGTGATCGGAGAAGCAATCTTGCAGTTCGGAGGGGAAACACTGTTTTGATGGACTTCAACTTTGATGGTTCACATGATCGAGAGCAAGGTTATGGAAATGGGAACAGTGAGGATCAATACTTAGTCGGTGATTGGGACGGTGACGGTAGAGATAACCTTGCTGTCAGACGAGGTAACTGTGTTTTAATGGACTTCAACTTTGATGGTTCACATGATCGAGAGCAATGCTACGGAAATGGGAACAGTGAGGATCAATACTTAGTCGGTGATTGGGACGGTGACGGTAGAGATAACCTTGCTGTCAGACGAGGTAATAAAGTCTTGATGGACTTCAACTTTGATGGTTCGCATGATCGAGAGCAAGGTTATGGGAATGGATAGCACATCCAGCATTGTCTAACAACTTCCATGCACCCGACCGTCGAGAGCGATCTCAAAGATAAATAATTATTAAGCGATCGCCCCATAAATCACGACTCACCGTAATAGCGATCGCCCCATAAATCACGACTCATGGTAATAGCGATCGCTTTGAGGAGATAGATTGTTGGGGCGATCGGCTAGATATTACGAATTATGGTGATGGCGATCGCCTTTGTGGAGATGATTGTTGAGGCGATCAGCTAGATATTATGAATTATGGTTGTGGCGATCGCCTTTGTGGAGATGATTGTTGAGGCGATCGGCTAGATATTGCGAATTATGGTGATAGCGATCGGCTTTGTGGATATGATTGTTGAGGCGATCGCTTAGAAATTATGACTTATGGTAGTGGCGATCGGCTTGATGGAGATGATTGTTGGGGCGATCGGCTAGACTAGAATAAGCTCTTCCGCTACTCAACTCAGTAATAACTTTCAATCTAGGAACAGCCCATGCTAGACACAGCAACACTTGAGAAACGCTTGATAAACCTTGAACAAGTAGTTTTCGATCTTCAACATAAATTTGAAAGTAAGCCTAGCGCCGAAAATTGGCTTGATAGTCTCATAGGTTCAATCTCTGACGACTCAGCTTTTCTTGAAGCCCTAGAATATGGACGTGCATTTCGGCAGTCTGATAAACCTATTGATGACACTGACAAATAATCGTGAAATATTTGCTCGACACCGACCACATCAGCTTTCTACAGCGCCGTTCCAGTTCAGAGTTTATTCGATTAACTTTGCGGATGTCACAACATGCGCTCTCTGACTTTGCTTTATCAGTTATTAGTTTTCATGAGCAAGTAATTGGCGCTCATAGCTTCATCAATCGCGCCCAAACAAATACAGATATGGCTCGTGGATATACGCTGTTGTTAGAAACTCTCAACAGTTTTGCAAAGGCTCCAGTTTTACCATTTGATGCTAAGGCGATCGCCATATTTGACGAGATGAGAAGGCAGAAAGTTCGTGTGTCTACAATGGACTTGAGAATTGCCGCGATCGCCATTTCCAACAATTTGGTATTACTTACCCGAAATACTGGTGACTTCAGCAAAGTTCCGAGTTTAATAACCGAAGATTGGACGGTGTAGCGCCGACTCATGATAATGGCGATCGCCTTTGTGGAGATGATTGTTGGTGCGATCGGCTAGGAATTAGGACTCATGGTAATAGCGATCGCCTTTAGAAGATTGAATGTTGTGGCGATCGGCTAGAAATTAGGACTCATGGTAATAGCGATCGGCTTTGGGAGATGAGTGTTGATGCGATCACAACCAAAGCCCAAGAGTAAGATATTCTAACTAGCTTAGTCTTGTGTCAGATCTAAAAATTTATGTGGTCGTGGCTCAACTTGAAATATTTTCGTATAATTGCTTAGTAGTGCAGAAAACTTTTTGAGGTCTTATTTAAGATTTTATTCAGGCAAATTAACCTCTTGAAACAGCCTATTTACAAGGCTTTAAATAAAGGTTGTTAAAATATGTCTTAGGTTAAGACTACGGCATAATACGGGTTTCCAGACTTTTCTGCACCACTAAAGGTATAATTGTTTCAGATTTACATTAACATCTTGTCTTTACTAATGGACAACAAGCTACTTAAAAAATACCTTGAATACGCTAAAACTGAAGAGTCGTTTGCAGTTCTCTTTGTGAAAAAGTATCTCGCTCAAGCAAAAGAGCATTGGGTAGATATTGTCGATTGCCGAAGTTATGAGATGTCCTCGGATAACTTACATTTCAGATTCGTCGTAGGTGGTTTGTATAAGAGAAAAATAAAACCTCACTATCCATCAAAATCTGCGTACACCATTAATGGCAAATTTGATGAACGCGGATATTACTTAATGGTACGAGCTATAACGTGGGAAACCGCACATAAGGACATTGAACAGCAGAAATCAAAGAACATAGCACCACGGAAATTCAAGATAACAGGTATAAGCTACGATAAAAACCGAAGCAAAAAAGACTTTTTTCGGGAGGATACACCACCAGAAATAAAGGCTCTTGCAAATAATCTTAACGACCGTACAAATCCACTGTGGGATAGGGCTTTACAATACTCTAACAAGCCAGAGTTTGTTTATGAGATTAAGAAAGTTTACATCAACTAGCATAGTGCCTAACAATTCAAATGCGGCAATAGCGATCGCCTTTATGAAGATGAATGTTGAGGCGATCGCTTTTTGCTGTTGAATATAGAAAATTAGGCGGTCAGTTTATGGTGAAGATGATATTATTTTTCTAAAGAGCAAGAGTAAATCATGACTAAAAGTAACAGCTTTACAGCCATTATCTACAAAGAAGACGATATGTATATTGCCGAATGTCCAGAGATTGGCACAGTCGATCAAGGTGAAACAATTGAGCAGGCGATCGCAGGATTAAAAGAAGCGACTCGGTTGTACTTAGAGGAATTTCCTCTTCCAAAAACGTCACTTAGATTTGTGACCAGTATTGAGGTTAGCTATGCCTAAAATGCCACGAATCTCAGCCAAAGAAGCAATTCGTGCGTTAGAGCGCTTAGGATTTGAGCAAGTTCGTCAAACTGGTAGTCATGTTGTCATGAAAAAAGATACCCAAGAAGTCGAGATCGGTTGTGTCGTGCCTTTACATAGAGAATTGAAGATAGGGACATTGAGTGGGGTTATCAAACAAGCGCGAATTACAGTAGAAGATTTTATCGATAATTTGTAGTGTGATCGCCTAGAAATCACGACTCACAGTAATAGCGATCTCCTTTAGAAGATAGATTGTTAATGCGATCGCATCTAATCGCACAACGTCACAAATCGCTGCGAATATTAACAAAATGTTGTAGTGCTAGAATTGATTGGCGATCGCTTAAATTAATCAGCGCAAACAATTATGTTACAGACAATCCAAGGAATATATCGGAACGGTAAAGTCGAGTTAGCGGAAATCCCAAAAGATATTACGGAGAGCCAAGTTTTTGTGACTTTCTTTAAGCCTGAGTCAGTTAGTCGCGCTAGTCAGTTTATGTCGTTTGGGATGTTTTCAGGTTCTCAACAATCGACTGAAGCTGATTTTAGAGATGCTGAGTTTAATGGCGATGTTGACGATGCTCTAGGTTGGGTTTAATTCTAGCAATATGAAATACATTCTTGACACCCATGCTTTAATCTAGTTTTTGGAAGGTAATTCTCGTTTAGGGGTAACTGCTAAAGAAATTCTTGCGGATTCAAGTAGTGAATTGATTTTACCTGCGATCGCTTTGGCGGAGTCGGTATGGATTGTGAGTCGTGGGAAGACTTCGATTCCTTCTGTTAATGCTTTGCTAAAGGTGGTGAAGCAAGATAAACGACTCTCTATCTATCCACTTGATGCTGATGTGATTGAGAAAAGTATTAGCCTCATTTCTATCAATGAGATGCACGATCGCCAAATTGTATCAACGGCTTTGGTGGTAGAGGGACAAGGAAATCAGGTAGTTCTTTTGAGTTGTGATCAGAATATTTGTGCTGCGAATTTGGCTAGGATTATTTGGTAGTTTGACTAGCGCGATCGCCTTTAGAAGATAGATTGTTAATATGATCGCCTAGAAATCACGACTCACAGTAATAGCGATCGCCGTGATGGTTAGGCAAAATCTAGATGATTGTTCATCCAGATAGCCGCTTGGGTTCGATCGCGCAGCCCTAACTGACTAAAGATATTGGTAATGTTATTTCTCACTGTCTTTTCTGAAATGAATAGCGTATCGGCAATTTCACGATTATTTGCACCTTTAGCAATTAGCTTCAAAATTTCCTGTTCCCTAGGTGTTAATTTTTTAAATTCCGATGGAACTTGGCTGGGAGGTTCTGGAGCAAGCAACTTAGTCGCTAAGCCTGGAGATAGCTGCATATAGCCTTTATGTACTAAGCGAATTGCTTGGGTTAGTTCCTCAAATGGAGTATCTTTGAGCAGATATCCTGCCGCACCGAAACGCAAAGCTTGAGTGATATATTCGCGATCGTCAAAGGTCGTCATAATTAGCACTTTGACCTTTGGGAAAAGCTGACAAATTTCTCTTGTTGCGGCTACTCCATCCATTTCAGGCATTCGCACATCCATCAAGACGACATCAGGTTGCAGCGTTTTAACTAAAGCGATCGCCTCAATTCCATTTTTGCCTTCTCCAACCACCTGTAACTCTGCATCAGACTTCAATAGCGCTTTCATACCGCGCCGAATTAAGTCTTGATCGTCAATTAAAAGAATCTGAATCATCGCAAATTAAAATTGCTATATATTTCTGAACCTAGCAATGATTTTACAACCATTACCTTGTGATGTCTTAATTTCTAAGTTGCCAGATACTGCTATCACCCGTTCTTGCATCCCTTGCAGCCCAAATCCCGATGCATTTTGAGTAATATCGAATCCTTTGCCATTATCTTCGATCGCTATTTCTAGATTTAGATCTTTCACTTGACAGGAGATATTTACAAAACTTGCTTCAGAATGCTTGCTAATATTTGTCAGTGATTCTTGGATAATGCGATAAACGATGGTTTTTAATTGCAGCGAAATCTGGCGATCGCGATCGATGAAATCGTCTATGTCAGTCTGAGAAGAAATCCCCGTCGATCGCTGAAACTCTTCAACTAACGATTGAATTGCTGATTTAAGCGATCGCCCTTCTAGCGGCTCACTGCGTAACGCGCTCACTGATGCTCGAACTTCTTTTAATGCAGTCGCTCCAAGTTGTTTCGCTTCTAATAAAAGTTGTTTTGCTTCATCAGGCTCAGATTGCAATAATCGCAAAGCTGCTTCTAGATGCAAATTAAAGCCTGTGAGCGAATGCCCCAGAGAGTCATGGATCTCACGGGCTATGCGATTACGTTCCTGCACAGTGGCAAGTTCTTCTATTTGAGTCGCATATTCTGTCAGTCTCTTGTTCGCAATTAATAGTTCTTCTCGACTTTTGCGTTCTGATAAAGCTGACTCGACCAATAGTTGTAAAAACAGAAATATTAAGCCTAGCATGATTAAAAATCCAACCCAATAGAGTAGGGTGGGATCAGAATCGATTTGCAACAATAGGCTCTGACTTCTCATGCGATCTGTGATACAGATTAGCACTGAAAATAGGGCAAGCCCAGTCACAACCGATCGCGATCGCCCTTCTAGCATCACGCAATTGCGAATCACTAACACAATGAATAGCAATTGAAAAAGTGAAATATTTCCCTTGCGCGTCAACAAAAAAATCAAAGCGAATTCAGCAATGATATAAAACAATTTATGTAATGGAGTCTGCGGAAATGCAAATCCAAGGACTGCAAATATCAATATTCCAATTTCGTTAGAGATAACATCAGTTGGAGAGTTGAATTTATTCGCGATTAGAATCTGTGTAGTCGCAACTAGCCCTAACAAAATCCATTCTAGGATTAGCAAAAGCTTCAATAAAGGCGATCGCGTATTTAATCGCGTATTTATCCGAATTTGCATACAGCATTTTTCTCTTTATGGATTTGGGACAAATGTCCCGAAGAGATCGGGACAAACATCACTGGCATGAATACTGATGTTTGATATAGATTGTAAAGCATCAAAGAAAGCAACAAACATTTGCTACTTGAAAACAGGTTACTTCCAATCACAACTATCTGGAGTCAGTCATGCAGAAATCACAGAAATTAATCTTGAGCCTCACATTAGCCTTAGGGCTTGCCACGATGGGGATGTCTAATCCTGCTAATGCAAAAACGGTCACAGGTCCCAAGGGTTCTACAGCTACTGGTAGCGGTGTAGTAGTTCCTAACCGTCAAGGTGGATACACGGGAGCTGCCGAAGGTAATGTTAATGGAGTTAACGGCACTACTGCGAACGGCAAAGGGAAAGTGACAACCGATGGTAATGGAACTGTTAATTATACTGGTAGCGGCTCCGTAACCACCAAGGATGGTATCACTTACACGGGGACAACTACTGGAACCTCTAGCTATAACTCCACTAATGGATATAGCGGCAATAACACCACCACAGTCAACGACAGTAATTATTCAACTTCAACTCAAAACAGGTCAACTACAGTTACTACTCCTACAACCAGCAAAACGTTCACTCGTCAGCGCTAATTACCTTTAGCCCAAATAAATCTTCAAAAGTGTTACCAAGTTGCACTTTTGAAGATTTTATTCTGGTTCGTTATTTCATTTGGATAAACTTCTATGCAAGACCTATTCATTCTCAAGGTTGCCCCATTTATAGCAGCAGCGATCGCGATCGAGTTAGCTTTTCTATTCTGGCATCACAAATTGCCTCGATATTATTCTTGGAAAGAAAGCCTCGCCACACTTGGCGTATTTCTGGGCTATGTCTTATCAGGAAAGATTTCCAAAATATTTCTAGTCGGTTTATCGATGTGGATTTGGGAGCATCGATTACTGACCGTCTCGCTTGATACTTGGTGGGGAATATTGCTGTTGTTTTTGGCGATCGAGTTTTTTTATTACTGGCAACATCGTGCTTCCCATAGCATTCGTTGGATCTGGGCAAGCCATGCGGTGCATCACTCAGTTAATCATTTCAATTTTTCGGCGGCTTATCGCTTGTCATGGACTGGCTGGTTATCAGGGAATTTCCTATTCTTTTTACCCCCTGTTTGGTTGGGATTTCATCCGATCGCAGTCGGATTTGGTCTATCACTCAATCTACTTTATCAATTTTGGATTCACAGCGAATTAATACCGAAACTCGGCTTTTTAGAATGGATATTCAATACTCCATCACACCATCGCGTCCATCATGCTTCTAATCGAGCCTATATCGATCGCAACTACGGCGGGGTTTTAATTATCTTTGATCGCTTATTTGGCACATTCACTGAAGAAAATCTTGCTAATACACCTATCTACGGTTTAACGAAGCCAGTTCGTTCGCATAATCCAATTATAATTGCTCTATATGAATGGGCAAGTATGTTCCGCGATATACAAATGACTACATCTTGGCGCGATCGCCTTGCGATCGCTTTAGGTTCTCCAAGTGATGATGGTTGGGCAAAATCTCGTAATGTTAAAATGCGATCGCTTTCTGCAAACCCTTTAACAGATAGATGATTGAGGCGATCGTCCCATAACCATAAATCACGACTCACAGGAATAGCGATCGCCTTTATGGAGATGAATGTTGAGGCGATCTGATTGCACGATTGTTAGCTGTAGGGAAGAAGAGGTATACTAATGAATATATTTAACGATTAGTTAGTAAATTTTATACTTAATTTAGCTATGGATTGGCAATCTCGAATCACACTGAACCCAAGTATCCTAGTTGGTAAGCCCATTATCAAAGGAACGCGACTTGCTGTTGAATTTGTAATTGATCTTCTTGCTCAAGGTTGGAGTATGGAAGAGATTTTGCGTAATTATCCTGGCATCACCGTCACGGATATTCAAGCCTGTCTCCATTACGCAAGTGCTTCTCTCAAATTCGAAAAAGTTTACACTATTGCCGCTTAATTCATACATTTCCTTGCCAATGAAAATTTTCCCTTTGATGCTGTTGAAGCATTGCGACAAAATGGACATGATGTTGCTTGGATTCGGGTTGACTCCCCTAGAATCTCCGATCCCGAAGTTTTGAGTCGCGCCCAAAAAGAAAACCGTATTCTCTTGACCTTTGATAAAGATTTTGGAGAATTGGCTTTTCGGTCAAAATTGCCTGCTACAACTGGCATTATCTTATTTCGGATTAAAGCTCCATCTGGAGCAGTAGTAGCTGAAAAAGTTGTAAGAGCGATCGCTCTACGCGATGATTGGCATGGGCATTTCAGTGTTGTTGAAGATGATAAGATCAGAATGAGAACTTTTAGAAAATAAAGCGATCAAGTTGCAGATGCTGTGTAAAGGGGAAATGGTTGGCTTCGTTGATGAGTTCCGAGCAGTTATCGACAATCGCCTTCAACAGATATATTGTTGGGGCGATCGCCCCATAAATCACGGCTCACAGTAATAGCGATCGCCTTTATGAAGATGAATGTTGAGGCGATCGCCTAGAAATTATGAATTATGGTAATGGCGATCGGCTTTATGGAGATGAATGTTGAGGGGTTTAAAGCAGAAAGCTAACAAAAGAATCAACTCAACTGGCAATAATTGCGGTTCGTTTTTCATTCTTGCTGGTTGCGCTAGAGGATTGTTGAGCCGAGCGCCTGATTCGGAGGGGTGTAATGATTTTGGGGTTAATGTGCCGTTATAATTAATGAAAAATAATATTTCACTAGATTGTTAACAACACTCGAAAAATGTGAACATCATGCTTAACCTCTCTCATAGCCGTTCCCTGAATCAATTTCAAAAGGAAGCTCCTGAATTGCTTCATCAGTTTGAAACGGATAAAACACCAATCGTAATCACTATTAATGGTAGATCTGTTGCTGTGCTTCAGGATGCAGAAAGTTATGAAAAATTACTTAATCGTTTAGAACTTCTCGAAACTCTTGCAGGTATTCGCCAAAGTTTAGGGGAATTTGAGCAAGGTAAAGGAGTTTCTATTCATAAAGCTTTTGAAGATCTTCAAAAAAAATATGACCTACCGAATTGAGATATCTCCTACTGCAATTCATGACATAGAACAGATCTTTTTGTGGCTCAAGGTCAACGCCCCTGAAAAATCTTACCGTTGGGTTAGGGGTTGTTATGAAATAATGCTCAAACTGGAAAGCTTTCCTAGTCGCTGTCCTTTAGCATTGGAAAGTGAGTATTTGGATATAGAAATACGTCAGCTTTTATATGAGAAGAAATATCGTATTTTATTTAGCATCGTAGAGGATGAAAATACTAGAAGCGTTAAAATTCACCGCGTTCGCCACAGTTCTCAACAAGGTTTTGATTCTTTAAAACAGCTTTTGGGTAACAATGAATAACTTTTAGTTGCTAGGTAGTGAGATTTTGCTAAATTTATGAAAAATATTTAAGGGAATTGACACTTTTGCTAACTTTGTAAATTACAAAAGATCGCCCCATAAATCACGACTCACGCTAATAGCGATGCGATCGCCGATCTTGTCTGCTGCATTAATGAAGTGCAACTCACCTTATTTATGACAATTGGCTCGATAGTCTCATAGGTTCAATCTCTGATGACTCAGCTTTTCTTGAAGCCCTAGAATATGGACGTGCATTTCGTCAGTCTGACAAACCTATTGATGACGCTGACAAATAATCGTGAAATATTTGATGAAAAACGTTTAGTGGAAACGAATAATTTCGATCGTGCGTTGCGATCGCTGAAAACAGACATCAAATTCTCGAAAAAAGTTTGTTTGCCCAAGAATTAGTGGCACATGAGCGGCTTGCGTCCAAGCAAATGCTAGGCGAACTGGTTCCAGATTTCCAATTTGAACTTGCACAAATAAACCCCGTGCTTCGACCTTAGCAAGATTTCCAGCCAATGGTAATCGTACAATTTGTTCTTCCCAAATCGCCCCTAATTGTAGCCCAATGTCATAAGGTAACAGATTGACGGTAGAGCCACTATCTAACAATGCATTTGCGGAGATAGAAAAGTTTGCATAGCTCAAAGTAATGGGAATCGTGGGTAAGGCTTCATCGTCAGAAAAGGGAAACTCGAACATACTACGCATGATTAGCTACCTTTTGGTCATCTCGAATCATCTGCATTAGAATGTTTTCAGCTTCTATTGAATCGTATGGAGAGGAAACTGGATA
>DCSN01000035.1 GCA_002325645.1 Pseudanabaena sp. UBA1465 | reverse complement strand
TCATTTCGGATTGCTATATTACTTCAAATTTAAAATCAATCGTATTTTGTCTGTTGCGGAACTAGGCGATCGCCATTGGCGAAGTATATTTTCTATTTCAGCGATCGCCTTGTTATCTTTTAAGGTCGAATTTTGATAATCAATCAATATATTGCTCAGGCGATCGTCTGACATCTCTAGTTGCAGAATTAGGGTTCCTGTTGCTGAGCTAGTGAGTTTTTGAGATTGCAGATAATTTGTTAAATCCGTAGTAATATCGCTAGATAATTCCGATTGAATTCGCGAAACTTTAATATTGATCGGGGTATTTATATTTGCAGATCGTGAAGTTGGTGAGGGGAGCAATATTTTTGCAGATGGTGCAGCAGGTAAAGGTTTAGAGGATTCTGCGGCAATTGTTGGAGATGAAGAAGCATCTTTATTCGGAAGTTCCCAACGTCTTGATTGGGAAGTTGCACTATCTGTAATCATGCCATCAGCGATCGCAGGAGGATTTGCGGATGCTCTTTGGCGATCGCTACTAGTCGAGTTATTACTTGGTGCAGGGGCAATCGCAGTCTTATTCGTTTTTACGCTAGTTTTTGCTTCACGCCTGAGATCTTGATTTAGATCTTGATTTAGATCTTGATTTAGATCTTGGGGAGTTTGAGAAGTATTTGGGGCGGCAGGGGCGATCGCGGCATTAGGTAATGAATTAGTAGATTTGGGTAAATCGGTAGTTTTTGCCGTGTTTTCCGATGGACGCTCTGAAGGTGCGACAGATACTTTTTCAGGAGATGAGGCGGCGGGAGTAGACGCAATTTGATAGGTGGGCTGCTCACCAAAGGGAGGAGCAATAAGACGCACTGCACCAATGGTGACTCCCACAATGGCGATCGCCCCTGCAATAACTTTGAGCCAATTGGGATTGAGGCGGCGCACTTCTAGCACCACATTCGGCAAAATCACAAACTCATTGGCACAGAGTTCTAAACCCTCGTAAAGGTCGAATAATTGCAAAGTTGAGAGTTTTAATCTCGATAATTGGGGAATCTCAATGGCATGATCGAGAGTCTCAAAGTCATCTTGAGCTAACCAGCGATCACAATAGGTGGTCACTGCCTCAATCAAATTCGTAATTTGCTGCTGATTGCCCTTAATGATTTTCTGCCCATTTGCTAAGCGCAACTGAAAGCGCAAATTTTGCGCCACAATCTGTGACTGCCAATCAGACAGAGGCGATCGCTCTGTCCACACCTCTAGCGAGCAGGTTGGTAAGTCATAGCAACGGTTGAAGATATTTGATTTTGACGATGAGTTACGCATAGTTTTTTATGTTTTAAATTTTGCAAAGCAAAATTTAAAAGTTTTACTGGCTTCTTTCAAATAGGGCAACCCAAAGACGACGTGAACCGATTTGGGAACTGTAAAACAACAGATCTACTAATAATTTTAACGCTAATCTCTGGATTGCTTCGGGTTTTGCCTGTTCTTCTTCAGCCATCCGTTCTTGATACAGCGTATTAAAGCGATCGAGATAGTCGCCAAGGATCGGTTCACGATAGGGTAAACGTTTGAGAGCCGTGCATTTTTCTAGCTGAGCGACGGCATTGCGAATAGCGAATTGTTGCTGAGCCGCTAAAGTGCAACTAATCAGAGTCATGGCTCTCGCCTCATCGACATCTAGCTTTTTGCGCCCCTTGCCCTTGCGTAACGGGCTGGCTTGTCGCAACCGCCACAGAGTAATGCGATCGCTTAAAATTTCCTCTAGCCCTAACTTTTCGGCAACCACCAACATCTCATCGGAACCCAAACCTGTTAACGCCTCCAAAGCCAACAATACTAAATCCAAATGAGCCTTAATCGCCTGCAATTGCGGCAAATCAGAATTATCAAAGGAAGTCGCGGAATGGGGAGTCATGGGTTTGATTTAATTTGGGGGAGGGGAGGGAGTGGTAGAGGGCGCTGCTTAGTCTTTTCAGGTTTATCAGGTGCAAGGTTAACCACTTCACCTCTCGAAGCACTTCGCGCCCGTCCCTGCGTAGCCCATGACTGCATAAAACTAATTTGTTCCCTTGCCGTGCTTGCCAAAGGATAGGTTTCCTTAATTGCGCCGATGATATCTTCAGTATTCACATCACGCTGTTCATGGAAAGCCCGATACATTCCTTCGACGATCGCCTGTTCAATTTCCGCCCCACTAAATTCTTTAGAAATCGTCGCCATTTGATCAATATCAAAATTTCGTAATTCCATCGGACGGAATCGCTTCAAATGGAGCAGAAAGATCTCCTTGCGCTCTTCATAGGTCGGTAAATTGATAAAGAACAATTCATCAAACCTTCCTTTCCGCAATAGTTCTGGTGGTAAGGCATGGATATTATTTGCCGTAGCAACCACAAATACAGGACTAGATTTTTCCTGCATCCATGTTAATAGAGTGCCTAATACACGCTGACTAGTTCCCGAATCGCCCATACTATTCGCGATTCCTCCAAAAGCCTTATCGATTTCATCAATCCAGAGAATACAGGGCGCAAGGGCTTCGGCCAACTGAATCGTTTGACGGGTGCGGCTTTCGGACTGACCAACTAAGCTACCAAACAAACGCCCCACATCCAACCGCAACAATGGTAAACGCCAAAGATTGGCGATCGCCTTGGCACAAAGACTTTTACCCGTACCTTGAATTCCTAATAATAAAACCCCCCTCGGATTTGGCAAGCCATAGGCTCTCGCTTCATCGGAAAAAGCTAATTGACGCTGCATCAGCCACAGCTTGAAATTATCTAAACCACCAATATTATCGAGGGTTTCATTGGGCGTAAAAAATTCTAAAAATTCCGTTTGCCGAATCCGTTTTTGTTTTTCCAATAGAACCCGATCAATATCCGATTCATTGAGATAATGCTTCTGCACAATCGATTTGGAAAGGGTGTGACAAATGCGATCGCGAGTCATGCCCATACAAGCTTTGACTAATTGTTCGAGGCTATTCCCTGTCAGTCGTAACTGCTCGGCGGGAATCATCTGCTCGATGATATGGCGAATCTCCGCATTTTCGGGTAGCGGGAAATAAAGTACAGCAACCTGTTCCTCAAGTTCTGAAGGCATTTCCAATAAAGGACTCAACAAAATTAGGGTCTTGCGCGAACTCCGAAAACTGCGATAGAGATTTCGCAATTGGCGCACAAAAATTTCATCAAGACGCTGGGACGCGAGGCGGCGATGCAGATCGCGAAATATATAAATACTGGCGCTTTGGCGATCACTATTTTCCACAATTTGCAAGGCTTGCAATAAATTATTTTTGCCCTCCTGATTATGCTCAAAACCACGCACCAAATCGTAATACAACATCTGGCGCGGTGGGCTACATTCCTGAGCCACCTGCGCGATCGACTTTTCCGCACGCTCCTCTTCCCATGTCACGATATAAATAATCGGGCATTTGGCACGAATAAGTAAACTAAGTTCTTCTTGAAAATTAAGAGGTTTCATTATTGCGAAATGTCGGGGAGCTATCTAGATGGCCTTACTTTTTTTTGTGGCATGGCTTCGCCATGCCACAAAAATAAAGATCTCTTTAGAAGAAATCATCAGTATTTTCTAATTGTCGATGGGGAGTCGGCAAGGACTTCAAATGACTGAGAAATTGCAATAACTCATCATTGGTCAATTGCTGCCGTGATTTCTTATCAAAGGTTCGTACTAAATAATCACGTCCCTGTGTTTTTGTCCAGCTTAAGCGCTCCATCTCCACATCAATTTTAGAAATCGCATCGGACATATCAAGCGACTCAGGCGCAATGGTTGGCGCAGATACTTTAATTGGGTTAATTGGGTTAATTGGGGCAGCATAAGACTCAGGCTGGTGAGTGACTGCCTGAGTATTTTCAGGAGAGTTGCCAAGGGAGACATAGTGTAAATTCTCTTCAGGCGCATAATTTGCCCCATATTCACTAGAATAATCTAAAGTCGGTTCTGACTGAATAGTGTGGGTAGTATGATGTCCAGCCCCTAGATTATTTAAGTTAGCCGATGGTAATGAGTTGACGGTCGATGGTTCGCGGGAAACCTGTGTCAAAATTGGCGATCGCCCTGCATAGCCCCCGTAGTTATTATCAAATCCATTGTCAAAGGTAATACCAGCGATCGTGAGGGCGCGTTTGATCGCCCGATCTTCAGCTATTTCCAGATCGCTATCGACGGCCATAGCGGTTGCCATGATCGCATCGCCCTGAGATACGATCGCTCTAAAAGCATGGAGACCATCAATTTTAGGAAGCATCTCAGTCTGGATGCGCCCCTGTGGATATTGAGAGCGAAACTGAGCAAACATAATTAAGTACAAAATCAAATTTTTTAGAAATCTTAACGATGGGTCTTAATCTTAAGACACGAAGCGTCTAGCAGCACTGCTTAATAAAACGAATTTACTGGGTTTTTGGTAGATGTGGCGCGAGCAAAGCCCGCGCCACATCTACCAAATGCTAAAAGTTAATTAGTGCTGAAAAAATAAGCAAATGGTGGGGTATAGCCAGGGATATTATTTTCGTCCACTTCATCGATCTGATCGGGATCAAGATATTCATTGGCATAGCGCATATACACCTTTTCGCTGACAAATAAATCAAACAGATCGGGATCGATGTGACCATTCAACTTCATATTACCGAGGATTTGTAGACATTCCGTTAAAGTTTTGCCTTTTTTGTAGGGACGATCCTTGGCACTGAGAGCCTCAAAAATATCCGCAATTCCCATCATTCTGGCGGGCAAGGACATCTGATCGCGGGTTAAGCCCTTGGGATAGCCTTTACCATCCATGCGTTCGTGATGTCCTCCAGCATATTCTGGTACTCGACGGAGATTGCGGGGATAGGGCAACTGCTCCAACATTTCGATCGTGACGACAATGTGATCGTTAATAATCTTGCGTTCTTCCGTAGTTAATGTTCCCCTCGAAACATTCAAATTATATACTTCATTTTCGGTCAAGAAATTAGTCTCAACCCCTTGAGGATCGATCCAGCGATACTTGGCGATTTGCTGGAGTTGTTCCTTGAGATCATCACGCATGAACTCACCGCCGATATTACAGATCCGCAGAAAATTCTGGTCGCTAGAATACTGGGTCAATTTTTGTTCTAAGGCAGCTTCAAGATCGGGGATGATGCTGAGATTGCCAGATTCGATCGCCGCAATTTTTTGTTTAAGAAAACTAATTTCGGCATCCCGTTTTAATACTTCAAAGCGAGTATTTACTAAGTGAATCCGATCAAAAATCGTTTCTAATTTTGTCGCCTTATCAATCACATGGACGGGGGTAGTTACCTTACCGCAATCATGAAGCAATCCTGCAATTTTAAGTTCGTAGCGCTCATCTTCATCTAAGGCAAATTCTTGGAAAATGCCATAATTAGCCTTACAAGCAGCATCGGCAATCATCATCGTCAGTGTCGGCACACGGCGACAGTGAGCGCCATTATAGGGCGATTTTTTATCGATCGCCTCAGATATCAGGTTAATAAATGACTCAAATAGCTCACGGAATTGGGCGATCAGTTTGTTGTTAGTTAAAGCGATCGCCGCCTGAGAAGCCAAGGACTCAGCGATGCGCTGGGAGACTTGAGAAAATTCAATAATCTGACCACTAATTGGATCTTTAGCATTAATTAACTGCAATACGCCAATCAGTTCATTTTCATGATTTAGCATTGGTAAAGTTAAAAATGACTGCGATCGATACCCCGTCCTCGTATCAAAGGCTCTTGTTCCCGTAAAATCCAAGTTTTCCGTAGATGTATAAGCATCAGGGATATTGATAGTTTGCTTATGTACAGCCGCACGAGCTGCCACCATTGTTTCATTAGGCTTGCCTTTGTCATCGTAAAGAGGCAAGGGAGGGAAAGGAATCGGCTCATCTGGTTTCGAGACTAAAATAGTTCCTAATGAATCATTCATCATGATTTCAAACTGAAGAAACTTTTTATCCTCAGTGGCAAGATAAAGCGTCCCCGCATCTGCATTTAAGATTGTTTTTGCTCCTCTCAGAATCATCTCCAATAGCTTAGGAGTATTTTTTTCCGCCGACAGGGCAATCCCAATTTCATTTAGTTTTTCGATCAGTGAAAAGGATTCTAATTTGGTGTCGCCAATGTCCATGGTTTGCGTCCCTATTTGTCAACAGTATCTTTTTATGCATTCCTAAGAGGAAAATTTATTTAACTACCTTTTAGTATTTTAGTATTTTAGTTTTTTAACTTTTTTTAGTTGTCGAATTTGACTGGTTTAGCTTTAATTTCAATGTGTAAATGCATTAAAATTAAAGCTATTAAAATAAAATTTGAGGATTTTAAATATAGTGCTTGTTAAGTGCTTAAGCTACGGGGATGTTTTCGTTAAACTGATGCCTGAAGTAGGTAAGCACAATTAAGTATAAAACACCAAAAGCTTATCCACACAAGCAGCGCAGAAATCTGAAAAGCGAATTTTAGTAGGTAGAATTACTGACAGTTACTTCGATATACGCAAGCCTTGCCAATTACCAAAGTTACTAGTGCTTTCTCCAGTTCCATAACTACCATAAAATTCTTTACAGCCCTCGACAAAAACAAGAACCCCTTTACCTGTTTGTTTTGCTTGTTGCTTGGGAGTTTCTTGCCAATCAAAGGTAACAACATTGTTACTTAATTTGCCTTTCAACTCGCCAACAATTTTACCTCGGTCAGAGTTGGTATATTCATATTTGCCTGACACCAGATCCCCTTGGTCTTCCTGCAAAGTTATCTTGCCAATAGGTGTTTGCCAATCACCCTTAATTTTAGATTTACAAACCAGATTGCTGTCTGGAGTTGATTCTGGTGCAGTTAAATATTGCAAACCCAACATTGTCACGATCGCGATTCCGCCCAATCCCAGTAACAAAATTAACCAAAAAGGAGGAACTTGTAGTTTTAGGAATTTAGTAGGAATTTTAGAAAAATATCCTAAAATTCGCTTGTTAGTAAATTTAAACTTACTATGAGCTTTATCTATGGTCTCAGAACCCATGTTCACAGGAGGATTGTTGTCCTGTGATGGTTCCTCTGTTTGCGGAGAAGATGCGCTAATATCTTCTGCTGTTGGCAAGGGTTGCGATCGCTTGCTTTTAAACCAAAGTTTTTGCATAGTTGGGCAAATTTTTGCTGCCGACACTGAATCCTATTCTTACTTATTGTCGCATGATGATAAAATTCCTGCTTATTAATTCCTTCAGCGATTGTGCCTAAATCTATGTCTCAACCTTCGGAAACTGATGTCCAACAGATTTTCGATCGCATTGCCCCCGTTTACGATCGCTTTAATGATCTTCTGAGTTTAGGTCAGCATCGAATCTGGAAAAAAATGGCTTTGCGTTGGTGTGAGCCAAAACAGGGCGAAACATGGCTCGATCTCTGTTGTGGCTCAGGAGACATGACTGCTTTGCTTGCCAGACAGGTTGCGCCGACGGGTCAGGCGATCGGTGTGGATTTTTCTAAGGAACTGTTGGCGATCGCTGCTAATAAAGCCCAAAATTATTTGCCAAGCATCCAAAAAAGTCTGACCTGGCAAGAAGGCAATGTGTTGAACTTGCCCTTTGCTGACCATAGCTTTGATGGGGCGACCCTCGCCTATGGTTTACGCAATGTGACTAATATTCCACAATGTCTAGCGGAGTTGCGGCGGGTTTTAAAAACTGGGGCAAAAGCCGCCATTTTGGATTTTCATCGACCTAGCGATCCCCTGATCCAATCCTTTCAAGACTTTTATCTAGATCGGGTGGTTGTGCCACTCGCCGATCGCTTTTCCATGACCGATGAATATGCCTATATTGCACCGAGTTTAGCGCGGTTTCCCATTGGCTCTGAGCAGGTCAAGCTTGCCAAAGCCGCAGGGTTTAGTCAAGCAACCCATTATGCGATCGCTAATGGCATGATGGGAATATTAGTTTTGCAAAAGTAGCAGAGACATGATCGTAAAAGGTATCGAACTGCCAAATTGGGAAAATATTAAACGCGAGTGGCGTGATGCCGATCCTTGGTTGTTGCTATTCCCAATTGTATTGACGGTTTTAGGTGGTATCGCCATCTTTAGTTCTGACTATAGCGCTAAGCGCACGGAATGGTGGCAGCATTGGGTAACGGCTGTAGTCGGACTGATTGCCATGTTTGCGATCGCCCGTTTTCATTACGACAGGCTGCTACGCTTGCACTGGGTTACTTATGCCATTACCAATATTTCTTTGGTTTTAGTATTGGTAATCGGGACAACGGCGCTAGGAGCCGAGCGCTGGATTACGATTGGTGGATTTAATATTCAGCCATCGGAATTTGCCAAGGTGGGGATTATTATCTCCCTCGCGGCGGTGATGCACGATCGCCCGATTCAAAATCCCATTGATGCCTTCAAAGTGGCTTGGGTGACATTGCCACCTTGGATTTTAATTTTTTTACAGCCAAACCTAGGCACAGCTTTAGTATTTGCGGCGATTACGATAGGAATGCTCTATTGGGCTGGGGCAAGCGGCGGCTGGTTAGTGCTGATGTTTTCGCCCATTGTTTCGGCAATACTCTTTTCGATCTATTTACCTGCATGGATTGTCTGGGTGATTCTGATGGGTATAGCCGCATGGGTATCTCTACCTTGGTTTCGGGTGGCGAGTACCGTCATTGCCGTGGTGGTTAATTTGGTAGCAGGTCAGGCGGGACAACTGCTTTGGAATGTATTGCATGAATACCAAAAAAAACGCTTATTACTATTTATTGATCCCAATCAAGATCCCCTTGGTGCAGGCTATCATGTTATTCAATCGCGGATTGCGATCGGTGCAGGTAAGCTGTGGGGACAGGGTTGGCTCAAGGGTACGCAGACCCAGTTAAATTTTATTCCTGAGCAGCATACCGATTTTATTTTTTCGGCGATCGGTGAGGAATTTGGATTTATTGGCTGTATCTGTGTCTTGTTATTGTTTGTGGGAATCTGCTGGCGTTTACTGGTCATTGCCGTGAATGCAAGGGATAATTTTGGGTCACTATTAGCGATCGGCGTATTTTCCTTTGTGCTATTTCAAACCTTTGTGAATATTGGCATGAATATTAATGTTGCACCCGTGACAGGGATTCCTTTACCTTGGCTAAGTTATGGGCGATCGTCGTTAATTGCCAATTTTATGGCGATCGGATTAGTGGAGTCGGTCGCAGCCCATCGCCGCACGATTAAGTTTTAAATTTAGGGAAGCGACACTTCGTGTCGCTTCCCTAAATCCGCAATATCAATTTAGAAAAAATTTAATCTCTTGACTATGCCAACACGATTACAAAATACCCGATCGCCAAAAGTAACTATCATTGGGGCTGGCAACGTGGGCGGAACCTTGGCGCATCGCATCGTCGAAAGTGGTTTAGCGGATGTAGCGATCTGCGACATTGTGCAGGGCAAACCCCAAGGCTTAGCCCTCGACTTAATGCAGACTAACGCGATCGCCAATTATGATCGTCACATCATCGGCACTAATGAATATGGCGAAACTAAAGACTCCGATATCATCGTTCTGACCGCAGGCTTGCCACGCAAAGAGGACATGAGCCGCAATGATTTATTAAGAATTAATGCTGCCATTGTGGAGGATGCGATTCCCAAGGCGATCGCCCAATCTCCCAATGCCATATTAATTGTGGTGACAAATCCCCTCGATGTGATGACCTATCTCGCATGGAAAGTTAGTGGTTTGCCCACCCATCGGGTGATGGGCATGGCTGGCATTTTAGATGCAGCTAGATTTCAAACTTTTATTGGCACGGAATTAGGTGTTTCCGTTGCCGATATCAGAGCAATGGTTTTAGGTGGTCATGGTGATTCCATGGTTCCATTGCCAAGATTCTCTACGGTAAATGGGATCGCGATTACAGAACTCTTGCCTAAAGAAGTAATTGATCGATTAGTAGAGAGAACTCGCAATGGTGGCGCAGAAATTGTTCAATTGATGCAAACTAGTGCCTATTTTGCACCATCTGCTTCGGTGTATATGATGGTCGAAGCAATTCTCAGCGATCGCCGCCGAATTTTACCTGTAGCAGCTTATCTGACTGGCGAATATGGCTTAAAGGATATCTTTATGGGTGTACCTGTGCGGTTAGGTCGGCAAGGAATCGAGCAAGTAATCGCCCTAGATCTCACACCAGAAGAAATTGCAGATTTACACAATTCTGCTAAATCAGTTCAAGATAGTATTGCCAATCTTTAGATTACTCTACCAAAAACAAAAAGAATATGA
>DCSN01000239.1:49991-51251 GCA_002325645.1 Pseudanabaena sp. UBA1465 | reverse complement strand
GGAGAGCGCGATCGCGCTCTCCTTTCTTTTTAGAATTGTGTTGGAAATTGCTGATTAGCGAAAACCTTTGCCCTGTGATGATTCTGTCCAGAGCATCAGTTGACCGTCAGAATTTGCTGCCGCTAACTTTTTGCCCTGTGGTTGCCATTGCAGGGCTGTAATCTCACCCATAGGCGTTTCTAAAGCTTGCACCCAATCCTTAGCATTTTTCCAAATCGCAATTCTGCCATTTTCATCCGCAGAAGCAAGGGTTTCCGATTTGGGCTTAAAGGCAACAAATCCGACAATGCTGTTATGTCCCTTAATTACTTCTCCTTCCCAACCCACATTTAAGTCAGCGTGTTTCTCCCATACCACCACATCAGAGCCACTAGAGGAGGATAATAGGGGCGCAGTTTTGTTAGCTGTCCAATCAAAACAGCGAATCTTGCCAGGGAAGCCCTGCATCCGCCAAGGTGAAAGATCGAAGTCATTTCCGAGCCATTGAATCACCACTACCAAATTGTCGAGGGTACTGGCGACTAGATAATCCCCTGCATAATTCCAAACGAGCTTAGCGGCGGCGGTGGGCATTTCAAAGACAACGGGATCTTCATACCAATCTTGAGCATCCCATACTTTAATTCCGCCATCACCACCAACGGAAAGGTAGTCACCGCTTGGATGCCATGCGATCGCGAGGACAGTTGATTTCTCAAAATGGAGCGTATTCACAATATCGAGAGTTTCGGCACTCCAGATCTGCACATATTTTCCTAAACTAAAGGCAAATTCGGAACGGGTGGGATGCCAAACCAGATGCTCAATCCATGTTTTGCCAAGATCCAGAGTAGTGGCGATCGCAGGTTTCTCTCCTAAAATATCCCATACCCGCACCTTACCATCCTGTCCCCCTGCGGCGATCCACCGACTATCCGCCGAAAAGCCCAAGCAATCCACCGAAATTTCCGTTGGGGCTTGTAATTCTATTTGCTTTTGCGCGAGATCGTTCCCTGTTTTTGCATCATCAAAAAGGACAATTTCCCCCGATGCAGTGGCAGCAACAATATATTTACTATTGGGCGACCATGCGATCGCGGTGATATATTCACTCAGGGTAATTTGTGATTGCGGTTTAGGATTAAGGACAGGGAGGGTCTTAGGCTTTGGCATATTGATTATTTTGTTTGCTCAAGTGCATTTTACCGCAATATCTATGGTTATCTCTCTTGCAGCTTATTGATGCTTTAGAGGATAAAAGAAAAACTTTAAAAAGACTTG
>DCSN01000239.1:38805-49937 GCA_002325645.1 Pseudanabaena sp. UBA1465 | reverse complement strand
CAAGTCTTTTTAAAGTTTTTCTTGGGTTTAACAACAGCGCGAAGTGCTGTACTAGAGCATAACAATTTGGTTGGTTCCCGCAGATTTTTCGGCGGCATTGGCAACTGCTAGAGAGTGCAAAATACTTTCGTGATTAGCATAGAGAGATGTACCATCGAATAAATGGGAAAGTACGTTTTCTGTATCTTTTTTAAATAGACCTCGCGTTGTTCCCGCATCAAGTTCCATTTCACCATCGACTGTGATCAACTTGCCGTTATCGCCCGAAAAAATTAGTGCGCCTTGGCTACCTTGCAACTCCATAATTCTTTCTGGTTGCCAGAAGTTTTCGCCTTTGCTGTAACTAATATCCGCCAGCACGCCATTCTCAAACTGAAGCTGAGCATTACAGATACAGGAGGTAAAATGATGGGGCAAATTTTCGCCGCCATAGCGTAGCTGACAAGATACAGATTTAACCTTTCCAAATAGCACAATGATTCGATTAAGGCGCGACACTGCTGCCGTTAGCGGGAAGCCAAAGAGATCGGGTTTATAAGCCCATTTGTCGGGAACGGGACGCTGCGGGCTTTTGGTGGAATATCTCGCATAGAAGGGCTTTCCTACTTTAGCTAAATGTTCCATTACTAACTGATGTACGCCGCCCAATAGTTCAATATGCTCCACATGGAGCATTAAGTCGTGCTGTTTTGCAAGGTGAACTAATTCCTCTGCTTCTGCGAAATTAAAGGAGAGGGGATATTCTACAATCACATGCTTACCTGCTCGCAGGGCTTGTCCAACAACGACTCCATGATCGCGATTGACATTACAAACTATAACCAAGTCAATATCAGAACTTACTACCAGTTCTGACCAGTATTGATACACCTTCGGGATAGTAAATTCTTGGGCGATCGCCTGTGCTTTGGCGGGAGTACCTGCGATCGCCACTAGTTGAACTCGCTTGTCTTGACTCAAGATCTCCGCACGCAACTTCGCAACAAAGCCCGAACCAACGATGCCCACCCGTAAAGGTTGATGAATATTCTGATAATTAGAAATGGAACTAGTCATGATTAAAAAGAATAAGGAATTATAAAAAACAATAGGCTGTAAGCCTATTGATGCTTTGAGTAGTACAGAAATATTTTTGAAAGCGTCGCAGAGCGACGCTTTCAAAAATATTTCTGGGTTTTAAGTCAGCGCAAAGCGCTGTAAGCCCCTTGTTTAATGAATCTACTGCAAGCGATTTAATTTGGAAGGTGGTAATAATTTACGTTCTTGGACAACTTTGGGACGGGGCGATCGCACATAAAATATTTTGCGTCCTGCGGTTTGATTCACCCAACGGGCAAAGCGATTCCAGACTTTTTCTGACAAGTATTTTTGGGCGACGATCGCTAAACCAATGACTACACCAATCGGAAAGACTGTATCAAAGGGATTTCCATCGCGACTGCCAATAAATAGCATCACCACCGAGGAAATCAGAGCCGAGATTAATAAAAATTGAAATTTAGACATACGAGGTTCCTACGGTATCTGGATAAAGTTATTGGGCGAAGCGCAATAACTTTAACGGGTTTTAAAGGTTGTGCCATCTGTGGCGATCGCTAAACATTTTGTCACAGCATTGACACCTATGGCTTGCCATGCCTGTTGCATGACCTGAGCGACTGCTTCTATTGTACCCATTGGCGCTAAAGAAAGTAAGGTTGGTCCTGCGCCACTAATCACTAAGCCATAGGCTCCCGCCGCGATCGCTGCCGTTCGGACATCAGCCATGCCTAAGATCAAGCTCTCGCGATAGGGTTGGTGCAGACGATCCTGCAATCCTGCCTTGATCCAACTAGCATTTCCTGTCTGAATTCCATGGGTTAACAGCGCCAAATGGGAGGCGTTAAACACTGCATCAGTCATGGAGAAATTCTTAGGCAAAACCTGTCTCGCCTTGGCTGTCGATAGTTCAAAATCGGGAATCGCCACAGCCAAGCCAATATCTTGATGCCATTGTAGATCGCAATATTCCCATCCTCCTGCTTGATTGGATGCCATCAGTTGACATCCGCCCAACATCGCAGGGGCGACATTATCGGGATGTCCTTCCATCGCGATCGCAAGGTCTAGTAGTTCCATGCGATCGAGGGGCGAACCTGCTAACAAGTTTGCGCCAAAAACACCACCGACAATTGCGGTGGCTGAACTACCTAAACCACGCGATAGAGGGATTTGAGTGTCAGTATGAAAAGCTATGGGTGGGATCGGGCGGTCAATGTGCTGATAAAACTTAGCGATCGCCTGATACACCAAATTTGTCTCATCCCGTTCCACTTTGTCCGCGCCTTCGCCCGATGCCGTAATTCGCAACCGATCGGAAAGCGAAAACTCAAAGTGGTTGTAAAGCGATAGGGCTGCCCCAAGGCAATCAAACCCAGGTCCGATATTGGCAGTAGTCGCAGGAACGGAAACTTCAAAAATGGTCATGCTGGCAAACTCTTGATTTTGTGTAAGATGATGCAATTGTTACAAAAAAATGATAATCTTAATGAAAAGTTAAGTTTTGTTGCTACCCCAAACCTATGCTTCGTCTCGAACACATCCAAAAAATTTATCCCACTGGCGAAGTCCTCAAAGACGTTAACTGGGAAGTCAAAACAGGCGATCGCATTGGCTTGGTCGGCGTAAATGGCGCGGGGAAATCAACACAGCTAAAGATTATTGCAGGGGAAACCGAACCGACCGCAGGACAAATTGTGCGTCCTTCCAGTCTGAAAATCGCCTATCTCAGCCAAGAATTTGATGTCGAAGAAACTCGCACCGTTAAACAAGAGATGTGGCAGGCATTTCAAGAAGTTCGGGAAATTCAAAAAGAATTAGCGATCATCCATCATCATCTGGAAAATCTTCAAGACGGTGAAGACTATGAGCCGATTCTTAAAAAGATGGATCGCTTCCAACGTCAATTTGAAGATCACAATGGCTATGAACTAGAAAGCCGCATTGATAAACTATTGCCAGAGCTAGGATTTAAGGCAGACGACGGCGATCGCCTTGTCAGCGAATATAGCGGCGGCTGGCAGATGCGGATGGGCTTAGGCAAAATTTTGCTGCAATCGCCAGACCTATTGCTACTGGATGAACCGACAAACCATTTAGATTTGGAAACCATCGAATGGTTAGAAAAATATTTGCGATCGCTAAGCACACCTATGGTGATCGTCTCCCATGACCGTGAATTTTTAGATCGCCTCTGTACGTCCATTGTCGAAACTGAGCGCGGCGTATCCACCACCTACCTCGGTAATTACTCCTCCTACCTCGCTCAAAAAGCCGAAGCTAAAGCTGCACAGGGAGCCGCCTTTGAGCGTCAACAAAAATATATTGAAAAGCAACAGGTCTTTGTTGATCGCTTCCGCGCCAGTGCCACCCGTAGTACCCAAGCCAAGAGCCGCGAAAAACAATTAGATAAAATCGATCGCGTTGAAGCTCCCGATAGCGATGTTCGCACCTTAAAATTTCATTTCCCCCCCGCCTCCCGCAGTGGGCGCGTCAGTGTGGAAATCAAAGACCTCACCCATGCCTATGGCGAGCAGATTTTATTTTTGGGCGCAAATTTGGAAATTGAAAGAGGCGATCGCGTTGCTTTCCTTGGGCCCAACGGTGCAGGTAAATCGACCTTGCTCAAAATGGTGGTCGGTAAAGAAACTTACAACGAAGGCGAAATCAACATCGGTCATAATGTCCTGATCGGCTATTTTGAACAAAACCAAGCTGAAGCCCTTGATTTACATAAAGACGTATTTCACACCATCCACGATGATTTCCCCAAGATGACCCACGAAGAAGTGCGTGGAGTCCTTGGTAAGTTCCTATTTAGTGGTGATACCGTATTTAAGATGGTGCGCGACCTCAGTGGTGGCGAAAAAGCAAGGCTTGCCCTCGCCAAAATGTTGCTTACTCCCGTTAACTTCCTGATTCTCGATGAGCCGACTAACCACCTTGATATTCCTGCAAAGGAAATGCTAGAGGCGGCGCTACGCGAATATGAAGGCACGGTAGCTGTGATCTCCCACGATCGCTATTTCATTTCGCAAGTTGCCAATAAGATCGTAGAAATCCGCGATGGCGATCTTTGTGTATATTCTGGTGACTATGCCTATTACCAAGAGAAAAAGGAACAAGAGGATCGAGAGGCTAAACACAAGGCGGAATTAGCGACAAAAGCAGCTAAAGATAATTTGAGGAAAGAAAAGGAAAAGGCAAAACAGGCGGAAAAACGTCAAGAAAAACAACAACAAAAGGTAAACAAATAAATTGGCGGCGCTTCGCGCCGCCAATTTATAAAATAAGTCTACAAAACGCCTTTAGAGCTAGGAATTACACTGGCGCGGCGGGGATCGACTTCGATCGCCATCTTGATCGCACGCGCAAAAGCTTTAAAACCTGCTTCGATGATGTGGTGCGAATTTCCGCTTTCTAAAAGCCTGATATGCAAGGTCATTTGAGCATGATTGACTACAGCTTGAAAAAACTCTTTCACTAGCTCAGTGTCGTAAGTGCCTACACGCTGATTGGGAAT
The DNA here is from genome assembly GCA_002325645.1 of Pseudanabaena sp. UBA1465. Classification (GTDB taxonomy): domain Bacteria; phylum Cyanobacteriota; class Cyanobacteriia; order Pseudanabaenales; family Pseudanabaenaceae; genus Pseudanabaena. Next base: position 45,376 of record DCSN01000239.1, on the reverse strand, counting down.
GACTAAACCATAGACCAAATAGGGACGACCAGAAAAATCTAGAGCCACCTGTACCAAGGCTTCATCAAGGGGAGCGACAAAATGACCAAAGCGGTTAATCCCTTTGCGATCGCCTAAAGCTTGCCCCAAAGCCCTACCTAATACAATCCCCACATCCTCATTGGTATGATGATCGTCAATATGCAAATCCCCTGTGGCTTGAATATCGAGATCGATTAAGCCGTGAGAACAAATTTGATACAGCATATGATCGAGAAAGGGAATACCCGTATTGATATTGCCCTTGCCCGTACCATCAAGATTTAAAACCACAGTGACTTCGGTTTCGCCAGTTTTGCGGTGGACTTTGGCATTGCGAGGAGTATCGTAGGACATAGCGGAGCAGGATTGATAAAGATTGTGGATTAGCCTAAAAAACAACTGTACCATAGACTCTGATAGGCTTAAACTGAGACCCTAGCATCCTGATTGTTTGCGAAACCCAACATGACGAACTCACCGATAACCCATTCACCAATAACTCAAGTTTGGCACACACTAACGGCTGAAGAAACGATCGCCGCTTTGGATGTTAATCCTGAGTTAGGGCTAGAGTTATGGCAAATTAGCGATCGCCAAGCAGCCTATGGACGCAATGAACTAAATGGCAAGGCGGGACGCTCTAAATTAAGTATTTTTGTCGATCAGTTTACTAACATCATGCTGTTGATGCTGATGGGGGTGGCGTTGGTGTCGGCGATTTTAGATTTGCGGGTGGGTAGTTTCCCGAAAGATGCCGTGGCGATCGCCGCGATTGTGATTCTCAATGGAATTTTGGGCTATGTGCAGGAAAGTCGTGCGGAGGATGCATTAGCGGCTTTAAAACTAATGGCGGCTCCCAATGTCAGAGTATTAAGGGAAGGGAAGGTTACGGAAATTCCATCGGTGGAATTGGTGGTTGGCGATATCGTCTTTGTGGATGCGGGAATGCAGATTGCCGCAGATGGGCGCTTGCTGGAGGCGGGCAAGCTGAAGGTGCGAGAAGGGGCGCTCACAGGGGAATCTAAGGGTGTGAATAAGGTTGCTGATCAAACCTTTGGCGCAGAAGAATCTTTAGGCGATCGCCACAATATGGTATTTCAGGGAACAGAAGTGCTGCAAGGTCGGGGGATGATGGTAGTAACAGCCACAGGAATGCAGACAGAATTAGGGAAAATCGCGAATCTGCTGCAAGATGTGGAATTGGAAGAAACGCCATTACAGAAACGCATGGCAGAATTATCTAAAGCCTTGGTCATTGCCTCGTTGGTATTAGTGGCGATCGTGATTGCGGTAGGGCTATGGCGACAGGGCAATTTTGTAAAGCTATTAAATACTTCCCTGAGTATGGCAGTGGCGGCAGTGCCTGAAGGCTTACCTGCGGTGATTACGGTGACATTAGCCTTAGGAACCCAACGAATGGTTAAACGCAATGCTCTGATTCGCAAATTACCTGCGGTGGAAACCCTCGGCTCAGTGACGACGATTTGTTCCGATAAAACAGGAACGCTGACCCAAAATAAAATGGTTGCGGAAAGTCTGTTTACAGCAAATTATGCGGCTCAAATTAGTGGGACGGGTTATGAGCCGATTGGCGATTTTGCGATCGCTAGAGTAGCAGGAGATATGATTGCGAGTAATCTCAGCGTTTACCAATGTCCTGAACTGCAAGTTTTGCTGGCAGCCAGCGTGATCTGTAATGATGCCTATTTACAGAAAATCCCTTCTACCAATCAAGGAACAATGGGCTTAAGCCCATTGCCTAATTCTCAATGGAAGATTATCGGTGATCCGACCGAAGGTGCTTTGCTCACCTTGGCAGGGAAGTCGAATCTTTGGCAATCACAATTTAACAGCTATTTCCCAAGGGTTGCCGAAATTCCCTTTACCTCTGAGCGCAAGTTGATGAGTGCGATCGCCAAACTTAAAAGCATGGATGCAGAGGATACTCCCGAATCGATGCGAATGATCGCCAGTTTATTACCCAACGCTCCATACTTCTTGTTTTGTAAAGGTTCGCCCGAATTAGTGCTAGAACGTTGCGATCGGATTCAATCTGAGAAACAAATTGAGCCAGTGAATATTTCCCAAAGGTCAGCGATTAATATCCAAAATACGCTCCTTGCGACTAAAGGAATGCGTGTACTAGGATTTGCCTATTTACCTCTCGAAACTTTACCAACAGAAGCAGAATTGAATGATATCGAAAATAAATTGATTTGGCTGGGCTTAGTGGGAATTCGGGATGCATTACGCTCAGAAGCAGCAACAGCAGTACAGGTAAGTCGTCATGCAGGAATTCACACGGTCATGATTACAGGCGATCATCAACTTACTGCCCAAGCGATCGCCCGTGATTTGAATATTTTCTATCCCCATAGCGATCGGGTGGTGACAGGTCAAGAAATTGAATTAATGGATGATGACGAATTAACGGCGATCGCTCAAAAAACCGTAGTCTACGCAAGGGTTTCTCCAGAGCATAAGTTGCGGATTGTCCAAGCTTTACAGAGGCGTGGTGAAATCGTGGCGATGACAGGGGATGGCGTGAATGATGCTCCTGCCTTGAAACAGGCGAATATCGGCATCGCGATGGGGATCACAGGAACTGATGTTTCTAAGGAAGCGAGCGATATGATTTTGCTAGATGATAACTACGCGACGATTGTGGCGGCAACGGAAGAAGGGCGCACGGTTTACGCGAATATTCGCCGCTTTATCAAATACATTCTCGGTAGTAATGTCGGTGAAGTAATTGCGATCGCTTCTACTCCATTTCTAGGCTTTGGCGCAGTCCCTCTGACTCCTTTACAAATTCTATGGATGAATCTTGTCACCGATGGTGTGCCAGCCCTTGCCCTTGCCGTGGAACCCGCCGAAGCCGATGTGATGGAGCGATCGCCCTTTAATCCTCAAGAAAATATTTTTGCAAGGGGCTTAGGTTGGTATATTCTGCGAATTGGCGTGATTTTTGGATTGCAAACGATCGCCTTAATGGAAATCGCCTATAACTCTGGCAATCCCTCATGGCATGAGCATTGGAAGACGATTACCTTCACAACCCTCTGTATTGCTCAGATGGGACATGCGCTCGCCTGTCGTTCCGATTCCAAATTACTGATTGAGTTAAATCCCATTTCTAATCCCTATCTCTTAGCTTCCGTGATCTTCACCACGATTCTGCAACTCTCTTTGTTATATGTGCCATCACTGCGCCAATTCTTCGGAACCGATGCCCTCACCGCTTCCGAATTAGGTTTATGCTTTGGTTTTAGTATGCTATTAGTGCTGTGGGTGGAATCTGAGAAAATCTTCTGTAGGTGGTGGGCTAAGCGCCATGCCTCACAATCTCTAAATTAAGTCCATGAAGAGAAAGTTCCCTTGGTTGCGATCGCTAATTGTTTTAGGCTGCTTTGGTCTAGTCATTTCGTTCATCATTCCGTTATTAGATCGCATGATCCAACTCTATCAACTGGCAGGAAACCCAGTTTTAGGCGGCTCGATCGTGCTACTAGTCATGGGATTGTTAGCAGGATTATTTTTTGTCACTTGGCGATATATCAATCTTTTTCAAGCAAAACCAACGCCGCCACGACCAATTCCCGACGCGCCCACCGACAAAATCGAAGCGGCTCAAGATAGCCTCGAAGCTTTAGAGCGACAGGTCGAACAGATTCAAGATGAAGTGATGCGGCGATCGCTGGCTGAGCAAACCGAACAATTAAAACAGAACTTCATCCGTCAAGAATTGCGCGTTGTCGTTTTTGGTGTCGGTTCCGCAGGCAAGACTTCTCTCGTCAATGGATTGCTAGATTTATCGTTACAAGATATTACAGAGCGAGGTGAAGTTGGCGCGACCATGGGAACCACGCAATTAGGTAAAGTCTATAAACCCATGAGATTTGAGCATCTCGATGTGCCGATTCAATTTACCGATTGCCCTGGAATTTTAGAGGCGAGTGCCTTGGGTAGCGATCGCGAACAAGAAGCGCGAAAAATTGCGACGGAAGCAGATTTGATTGTATTTGTGGTTGATGATGATTTGCGGCGTTCTGAATACGAAGTTCTCAAAGCCCTCACAGAAATTGGTAAACGGACGATTCTCGCGTTTAATAAAATTGATCGCCTCACCAAAAGCGATCGCGAAATAATTCAAACCAGTTTGCGATCGCGAGTTTTGAGTTTTATCGCCCCTGAAGATGTCGTGGCGATCGCCGCTAGTCCGATGAAGATTACCCTCGACAATGGCGAAGTCGTCACACCTAAACCCAAAATCCAACCTCTCCTAGCGCGAATTCTCGATATTCTCAGCTATGAAGGCGATGAACTGGTGGCGGACAATGTGCTATTGCGATCGCAAAGGCTCACCGACGAGACTCGCGAAGTTCTCTCGCAACAACAACAAGCCGAAGCCGAAAAAGTGGTGGAGAAATTTCAATGGTTAGTGGTCGGTGTTGTTTTTGCCACACCTCTACCCGTAGTCGATCTCTTGGCTACTGCCGCGATTAATGCCCAAATGGTGGTGGAAATCGGCAGGGTGTACGGCTGTGAAATCAATATTGATCGCGGTAAAGAATTAGCCAATTCCCTGACCCGCACCTTAGTAAGCCTCGGCATCGTCAAAGGCGTAGTCCAGATCGTGACCACCCTAATTTCTGTAACCGTAGTGGGCTTAGTTCTCAAAGCCACGATTCAATCAGTAACGGCGGCTTATCTCACGCGCATTGCTGGCAAGAGTTTTATCGAATACTTTAGTCGCGATCGCGATTGGGGTGATGGCGGCATTGCCGAAGTGGTGCAACGTCAATTCCAGCTAAATCGCCGTGATGAATTTCTCAAAGCTTTTGTACAAGATGCGGTCAATCGGGTGATGGTTTTAGTGAAACAACAGATCTAAAATAGAATGAGATTTTGCGGCACGGCGAAGCCGCACCACAAAAATCTGATTCCTTATTTCAATGTTTGTCCCTAAGCATTTTGACGGTTGCTATCGTAAAGTATAGATATGTGACAAATTTTCAAAACTTTTGAGGAAAAAGCTTTGCCTACGTTGGGAGTAAACATCGATCATATTGCTACGATTCGCCAAGCGCGTCGGGGTGTCGAACCCGATCCCGTTGCAGCCGCAGTAATCGCGGAATTAGCAGGAGCAGATGGGATTACCGTTCATTTACGCGAAGATCGTCGTCATATTCAAGAGCGAGATGTGCGATTGCTAAGACAAACTATTCGGACAAGGCTCAATCTCGAAATGGCCGCAACTCCCGAAATGGTGGCGATCGCCCTTGATGTGAAGCCTGACTATATTACGCTTGTGCCAGAGCGCCGTGAAGAAATTACGACCGAGGGGGGCTTAAACGTAAAGGCTCAATGCGATCGCTTGGGGAAATTTGTGCATCAATTGCAAGGTGCAGGTATACCAGTGAGTTTGTTTGTTGATGCTGAACCAGAGCAATTGCAAGCTTCTGCGAGAACGGGTGCAAAATTTGTGGAATTACATACAGGTACTTATGCCAATGCCCGCAATGAAGAAGAGCATCAGCGTGAACTAGAAGTATTAACTAAGGGTGGAGAATTAGCGATTAGCCTAGGACTCAGATTAAATTCAGGACATGGCTTAACCTATTGGAATACTCGTCCTGTGGCACAAATAAAGGGAATGGAGGAGTTAAATATTGGACATAGCATCATTAGTCGGGCGGTGCTAGTGGGATTAGATCGAGCGATTCGAGAAATGAAAGAGTTAATAAATTAATAAAGGGTGCAAAGCACCCTTTATTAATTTATTAAGATCCAAAGAATCGCTTCACATTCTTGTAAAGTTACAGCTCAGAATTTTTTGAAAGCGGTGCAGAGCAACGCTTTCAAAAAATTCCCTGGGGTTTACATCAGCGCAAAGCGCTGTAAGTAAACGTTGCAAGAATATGAGGCAGGAGCAACACAACTGCAATGAGTAGGGCGGCGATCGCCGCAATCAAAACCGCCCCTGCCGCACAGTCCTTGGCAATTTTTGCTAACTGATGAAACTCACGCCCCACCGTTAAATCTACAACAGCTTCTAAGGCTGTATTCAATAATTCCAGTACCAAAACCAAGGCGATCGTTAAGCTGATAATCGAGCAGGCTACAGCCGACAACTTGAAATAAAGACTCAGGGATAGGGCGATCGCGCCGATGATGACATGAATCCGAAAGTTTCTCTGTGTCCGAAAGGCATAGCCAACACCCTGTCCAGCGTATTTAAAACTAAGTAATAAATTTGTGGCAATTTGGAAAGAATTACTACGCTGAACAGCCGCTTGTTCAGACTCTTCAAACTCGTCAGAATGTGTCATTTGCTCGGATAAAAAAGGCGATTTAACTACAAATATTCTTGGTAATGATAAATCAATATTCATGGATATGATTCCAACTAGATTTTGCCAAGCAATTGTCAAGATTCTATCGTTAGAAGGCTAGTTTACCCAAATAGCGCAACTGAATCATCAATATTGTGAGTATCTGGACACAATTAGGCTTTGCGTATTACGAATAAATCGTCAAAAAGCTTGCT
>DCSN01000239.1:37988-38755 GCA_002325645.1 Pseudanabaena sp. UBA1465 | reverse complement strand
AGCAAGCTTTTTGACGATTTATTTAGCTAGATAGTGACACTAAACTTAACATGATGTCTTGCTGCTTAAGCATTGCCTCTAAGCTTGCCTCGTCAGGATGATCCCAACCGAGCAAATGCAATAACCCATGGGCTGCCAGCCAAGCGAGTTCATAGGTCAAGGAATGACTGCGTTCTTGGGCTTGACGAATGGCAGTTGTTTGCGAAATGATGATGTCGCCCAAATATGTTGGCTCCACATAATCATCATCATTGCCATCAAGATCGATAGGTATTTCGGGAACTTCTGACTCTAAAGCTGCAAAAGATAAAACATCTGTAGGTCGATCCTGTTGACGATATTGCAAGTTCAGTTGTTGAATAGTTGGATCATCTGTAATGGCTAGAGATAGCTCATATTCCCCGTCCACGATCGCCTGTTCAGCCAATAGATACTTCTCCCATGCCTCAAACCATGCCTGCCATTGCTCGATGGTAATTGGATGGCGATCGGTGACTTCAGGATAGACTTCACAATATAAATCAATGCTCAACGCTTAACAACCTCAAATAAACTCTCAAACAAACTCAAGATGCAGTGCTTTGCGCTGCATTATCTTCTGCACTAAGTAGCTAGGCGCAATCAAATATAAAACCCTAAAACCTGTGGCGCAGCGCGTGCGCCACAGGTTTTAGATCTTGATTTTTAATTAGGATCGGCTACTCATATCTAGATCAATCAAAGTATAAACCTGACATAAACAGACAAAATATTGTTGCAAAATATTG
>DCSN01000239.1:34251-37926 GCA_002325645.1 Pseudanabaena sp. UBA1465 | reverse complement strand
TATTGTTGCAAAATATTGTTGCAGCAATATTATTGCAAATTTAATTTCATAACAAACAAAATCCATCAAACTTAATTTGATTTAGCGATTAGATTTAATAAGTTATGGCACTATTCGTAAGTAAATAAATATAAATAATCATATATATCTGTATATTATTTTAGCTAGATTTAGATGTTATCCTATGGCGACATTATGACGATAATATCTTGCTAAAACATTAATGATAAATTAATGAAAAGCGATCGCAAGTCCTAATAAAGTTGCAATCACCCCAAAAATAGTTAAGAAAAGATGAAATAGTGACGTACTACCTTTCTTGACCATATTTCGCATCGCCAGCTTCACAAAACTATCCTGCGATTTAGGCTGGTTAGTGACGGGCTGATTGCTAACTGCACTACTGCTATTTTCTTTGATGGGGAGATTCGATTGAGTATTTAGATCGTTATTCATGAATGTAATTGTAATAATTTATCTAGATTTGTAAAATGATTACGAAGTATTTATACTGCAAGTGATGCAGCATACAAATTTAGGTTGTTAGATTAAAAAATCAAATTTTATAGCCATCAAAATCCCATCCTGTCACGAATTATACTTTCTTAAAGAAAGTTCATCATCAGCATTAGCTATACCCGATAAAATCATTATATTGCCTTGATATTTTAATCAAGGTAATTTAGTACAAGATTAGTATAAGTAATTTTGCTGTTGTGTAGTACAGTAAGCACAGGCAGAATTTAAATGCTAAACATAGTTAACTCAAGGAGAACATTACTATGGCAGTCGAAAAAGTCAACTCTTCCTCTAGTCTAGCGGAAGTTATCGATCGGATTTTAGACAAGGGCATTGTCATTGATGCATGGGTTAGAGTCTCATTGGTGGGAATCGAACTATTATCAATTGAAGCTCGTGTTGTAATCGCTTCTGTGGAAACATACCTTAAGTATGCTGAAGCAGTCGGTCTTACGGCATCGGCAGCAGTACCTGCTGCTTAGGCTTGCTGGTTAGTAATTTACGACCAGCATTGCTGTCAGTAAATTACTAAACATATAGACTATTAGCCTACCGATTTCGTTTTTACTCCCTTCTCACTAAAAATTACCTTGTCAGTTTAATGCTGATTAAGCAATAAATTTTTAGCAGGGTGTTTACACGGTGGGGAGGGGGATTAACAAAGCTTGAAACACTTGAGATAGCAGCTTATTCCAGTGCGGAGCAAATAATCATTTGGCACAGCAGATTGGATGAGTCATTTGAGTGAACGGTTTGCAATGTTGATTTAGTTGATTTATAAAAAGTGAATTTTGAGGATACCGTTATGGCTTCTTTGATGCAAGGATTTGCAGAAGCAAGACAGCAACGATTGCAGGAAAGAGAGAATTTTTTGGCTGAACAAGAGTTGGCTCGGCAACAGAGGGAGAGGGCTTTGCAGGCGCAGTCAGCAGCGACATCTGCCTATTTGGCTCATGCTGAGCAAACCCGTTTGGCGTGGGAACAGGGCCGACAGGCGATCGCCGAAAATGCCTCAGCCTCTCGACAGGAAGAACTGCAAAATCGCGCTGATCAGGTATCGCAATACTTGGAAGATATCAATGTCAATCGTACTCAGCAAGCAGCTGAAGACAGCGAGCAACGCGCTCAAGATGTGAGAACCCGCACTTTTAAAATGCGATCGCAACTAAAACACATCCACAAATCAAGAATTCGGGCGGGAAAAGCTGATCGTGATCAAAGGCAGCAACTAAATCAAGAGCGAGCCGCTTTTATGCAAATGCACCTTGAAGATATCAACAAAGTGCGTCTGGCAAATGCCCAAATCGCTGCACAACAAAGATCCCAAGAGGTGCAGACAAGAACTGCTGCGGTAATAGCTCAAATTCAAGCTACAACCGAACAAAGACTGGCTCAAGCTCAACAGGATGTCGCCGCGAGATCTCAAGAATTCAGCGATCGCGCTGCTGATGTGAAAACATCTTTAGAACAACTTGAAGCTAATCGTCTGGCTGAAGCTGAAGCACAGGCTAATAAACTGAGTGCTTTTCGCACTGATTTAAGTGCGTCGGTGTGGGCAGGAGCCAGATCGGTTGCAGTGCCTCAACCCGTTGTAAAGGCAGCCCCAAAAGCTCAGCCCGTAGAGGTTTCCAGCCCCAAAAAGAAAGATTCTAAACCAGAGCCTGTAGTTACTCCTACAGCAGCACCTGTGGTGGCAGTTAAACCAGTTGAGGTTAAAGAAGCTTCCAAGGAAACTCCTAAGACCTCTGGCAAAATCGAGCAATTTGTGGTTGACTATGTGGCTCAACTATCGACAAACTCTAGCCTATTAGAAGTTGTTAACGATCGCGATACCGTTAGAGATTTGTTGGCTCAAGGAGCAAATACGCTCAAAGTCGATCCTTCTGATATTCTGAACACTTTACTACAAATGGCAGAAGGCTCATAAACCATGACCACAGTTCTCCATGCCAACCCACGTCAATTTATCAGCACGGACTTTACCAAGCAAATAGTTCGTCGTGCTTTACGCTATTTACAATCGGGCTTTGCGATCCATTTGCGCGGGCCTGCGGGTACTGGTAAAACGACCTTGGCCATGCACCTCGCGGGTTTAGTTGGGCGACCAATGGTTTTGATCTATGGTGATGAAGACCTGCGATCGTCGCAACTGATTGGTTCTAACTCAGGCTATTCGCGTAAAAAGGTTGTCGATAATTACATCCATTCCGTTTTAAAGGTCGAAGATGATCTGCGCCAAAGTTGGACAGATTCTCGATTAACCTTGGCAGCGAAGGAAGGCTTCACTCTGATTTATGATGAGTTTAACCGATCGCGTCCTGAAGTGAATAACGTCTTGCTCAGCGCTTTAGAAGAAAAGCTGATCGTACTACCTCCCGATAGTTCTCAATCGGAATATGTGCGTGTCCATCCATCATTTCGCGCCATCTTTACTTCTAACCCTGAGGAATATGCGGGGGTACATCCTACGCAGGATGCGCTGCTCGATCGCATGATCACCATTAACATCGGTGAAGCTGATGTGGAAACCGAGAAGCAAATCCTCGTTAATCGTGTGGGATTAGATCGCACCCAAGCTTTGAAACTAATCAACTTGATTCGGGGCTTTCGTCGTCAAGTCGAATGTAGCAAAGCATCAAGTCTGAGAGCCTGTCTGCTCATCGGTAAAATCTGCCATGAACATGAAATTCCTGTCTCTGGCAAAGATGAGGATTTTCGTGATCTTTGTTTTGATGTGTTGATTTCTCGCTATGGTAATGGTGAACCTGAGTCAGAACTCGGACTCGCTAAACTATTGGATCAAATAGCATAATGGCTCAAACGCTTAAATCTCAGGCAATAAACACAAGTACAACTGGCTCTTCCCTTGCCGATATTCTAGAAAGAGTGTTAGACAAGGGAATTGTCATTGCAGGTGATATCACCGTGTCAGTGGGCAGTGTGGAGTTGCTGAGCATTCGCATCCGCTTACTAGTTGCGTCTGTGGACAAAGCTAAGGAAATAGGGATCAACTGGTGGGAATCTGATCCCTATTTGTCATCAAGAACACAGGAATTACTCGCTTCTAATCAGCAATTGCTAGAGCGAGTTAATCTCCTCGAAAGGGAATTAGCCGCAACTAAACAATTAACTGAATCCTAAATAAAAAAGGCTCGC
>DCSN01000239.1:32925-34220 GCA_002325645.1 Pseudanabaena sp. UBA1465 | reverse complement strand
GCGAGCCTTTTTTATTTAGGATTACGCGCTTCTTTAAGTTGATCGTCAATGCGGCGCAATACACCATTAATGAATCTATAGCCATCTTCGCTGCTATAGCGTTTAGCAAGTTCTACAGCTTCATCGATCGCAACTTTACTCGCCACATTCATAAATAGCATTTCCGCAGTGGCAATCCGTAAAATATCTTTGTCCACTTGGGCAAGGCGATCAATTTGCCAATTAACTAGGGCGCTACTGATAGTTTCATCGATTTGCGATCGCTTGCCATTGACAGTTTTTAAGATATCGATCGCATAGTTACGCACCTCGGCACGCTGCGATAATACAAGGGTTACAGGAAATTCGAGAGCCGCACCAATATTATTAATGGCGTTTTTAGTTAAATCGATCGCTTCGCGTACCATCCCTTCAACAGCTTGGATATCTTGGCGAATATCGCTAGTCCGATTTTCGCTAGAGGTAATTCTATCTTGGCTGCGTTGCAATTCGGCGCTGGCGGTTTGTAATAATTCTTTAGTTTCATCATGCAGCGATCGCACGACAGCCGTAACGATGTCATCAAGGGTTTTAGTCTCTAGCTTTTGAGCTTGACTAGGTAATTGATTGATACTAAATAGCGCGAGTTCGCGGGCGATGTGGCGGGGTTGCATAGGAGGAGATAAAATTAAGCCAATTGAATATCGTATCATTCTCTTTGCACGATCTTTTAAATATAGCTGTCGCCAGTCTTGCTCTAGAAGACTGATGGCGGCGATTCGCGTCGCCATCAGTCTTCTAGAGTTAATCCACGATAGCCATACCCTAGACTTGACAACAATTAGCTAATTTTCGGAAATATGACTCAGACCTTTACAGCTACACTTCATCACCAAGGACAAACCTTTACTGTTCCCGTGCCTGAAAACCAATCGATCCTTGATGCGGCGATCGAACATGGGTTAGATTTACCATGCTCTTGTTATGCAGGTGTATGTACGACTTGCGCTGCTCAAATCGTTAAAGGCGAGGTTGATCAGAGCCAAGGCATGGGTAGTGGCGGCATGGGCGAAGAACTTGATGCTAAGGGCTATATTTTGCTATGCGTATCCCATCCCAAGTCTGATGTCGAAATCTACACCGACAAAGAGCAAGATGTTTACGCAATTCGGTTTGGACATAGCTCCTAAAAAAGATAGTCAGCGCTTTGCGCCGCCTATCTTTTTTGCTACCTAAGACAGACAAGGGGCTTAAGCCCCTTGTCTGTCAAGTCTTATTTGATATTACATAGTACAGAGAAATCTTGAAAAGCAGCG
>DCSN01000239.1:10425-32880 GCA_002325645.1 Pseudanabaena sp. UBA1465 | reverse complement strand
CGCTGCTTTTCAAGATTTCTCTGGGATTTAATTAAGCGCAAAGCGCTGTATTTTTGATGTTATTATTGACGGCTAGTTTCGTTGATTTGCCATTGTTCTGAGGATTCATTCCAAATTAAAGACATTCGGAGAGTTTCGGGAATAATCGATTTATCTTTTTGCTTTTGATAGGTAATATCGACATCAATAATTGCTGAATTTTCTTTGATTTGAATCAATCTCGTATCATTTACAGAGACTTTCTCAATAGTATTCCAGAAGTTTGTAAACTCGCCATATCCATTTGCCCGATCGCTTTGAAATTTAGGTGTAAGATTTTGCCATGCGGTTGAAAATTGGCGATCGTTGACGAGACTGTAATAGCTCTTGACAAACCTTTCGGGAGAAGGTTTTGCTTTTTGCAAAGTCGTTATCGTTGGTGAAGGAGTTGCTGTTATAGAAGGCGCAGTTGATACTGGTAATTGTTCGCTTGTCACCCGATTCACAGGAGCTTTAGCATCGAGACTCGCAAAAGCACAGTAAGCATCAGGAACACGCTTAACATAATTCTTTAAATTGCTAATACAGCTATTCTCATCTGCAAAAGGTACTGCATAAACTTGATAGAATTGAACATTGCCGAGATTGGGATAGTCAGGTATCCAAAAAACTCCTGCGTCTTTAAATCCTTCCGAGATCAGATTTTTCACCCTTAAATTGGCAGAGTTGCTATCTTTAAAAGCAGAATCCGCAAGAAAATAGAAGGCTTTTCGATCTACTGGTTTATTAAAGGGAGAGATTTTATTCCAGAATGTGATGATACCGCCGTTTTGAGCAATTACGACACCTAGTGCGATCGCGGCTCCAATTGCACCACCTACGATCATCGTTGCTAATGCCTGACCAATGATCTTCTTTTTAGGATCATTCTGTGGTTGATAGACATAGACTGATTGGTCAGGCTGATTAGGAATTGCGGGTGGCGTATATCCCCTAGGCGTTACCGCGACAGTCTGCATATTAGACATTGCTGGGGGAACAGGAACTGATTTTTTCGCCTTAGCTTGATTGGCTGATGGGCTGCTTTGTAAAGCTTCCAGCATTTCTCTCGCCGAACTAAAGCGATCGCGGGGATCAAATTGCAGAACCTTAGCAAATATAGATTTTAAATCAGCGCTAATTCCCAAAACCTGATTTTGCCAGTAAATCTCACCTGTCTGGGGATCGGTTCCTAGTTCCTGTGGATATTTACCCGTAAGCGCAAAAATCGCGGTCAAAGCTAAGCTATAAAGATCGCTGGCAAAAAATGGTCTACCCGCCGCCTGCTCCGAGGCCATAAATCCTGGAGTACCGATCACAATCGAGTGAGCCTGTTGACCTGCGCCACGAAGGGTACTGACATTGACGGTTTCTTTGACTGCACCAAAATCAATCAGTACAGGTTCTCCCGCCCGCAAAATTATATTATCGGGCTTGATATCGCGATGAATAATGCCGCGATCGTGGACATAGATCAAAGTTTGGAGAATGCCGATCATTAATTTTCTAATCGCATCTTCATTCCATTTGCCTTTACGTTCTATTTCTTTGGTTAAAGTTAATCCATCAATCCATTCTTGAACTAAATAGAAGAGTCCATTTTCCACAAAACTAGCATAGAGTTTGGGAATGTAGCGACTTTCCTCTCCCAGATTTTCTAAAACAGCCGCCTCACGCTGAAATCGCTGTTGCAGTAACGCATACATTTGGGGATTGTCAGCAATGGGTTTTAGCTGCTTGATCACGCAGCGACGATTGGATGGCATTTTGGTGTCTTCAGCCAAATAGGTCTCACCAAAGCCACCACTACCTAGAACGCTAGTGACGCGATAGCGGTTATCTAAAAGGTTTGACATCATGGAGTTATATTAATCGCTTATTAGCGATCGTACAGCATATCAGCCAACCAGAGTGCGCTTCTAAGGAGCGTACTTTCATACACAGCATATTTACACCAATTGTCGATCAAGTGAATCCCAAGAAAACTTTCAAAAGTTTTCTTGGGTTGGGTTTGAGCGCAAGGCACTTTAGGTTTTGTGTATTACAAATAAACCCTCAAAAAGCTTGCTTCGCAAGCTTTTTGAGGGTTTATTTGGGTTTCAAGAAATTGCAAGGCACTTTAACTCATAAGGTAATTAGTTCTAAATGTTGCTTAATTTCTTGCTTGAGTTTATGAAAGTCTGATTTTTGAAAGGTCAATATATCATCAACGGAGTAAACCTCAACAATTTCTTCTCTCCCTTTGGCATGAAAATCGCCAAGTCTAACAGGTTTCCAGCGATCGCTTAAGCCCATGCGTACAGGGTTGGAAAATACAAGAAATCGATTTAACTGCCGCGTCAGGGCTTCAATGCGAGAGGCCACATTTACCGCATCACCAATTACCGTATATTCTTTCTTGGTTTGTGAACCAATATTTCCTTCTAAAACGATACCTTTAGATAGTCCAATTCCGACATAGAGAATGCGTAATGGACTATTGGCAGGGGCTTGGCTGCGTAAAATCTCTAACTCTGACAAAATGTCTAAGCTTGCCTGTAAAGCATCATCGGCGCGATCGCCATCAAAATAGGCCATTACACAATCGCCAATAAATTTGGTAACTTCACCCCCTCTAGACGCGATCGCTCTAGTACAGATCGTAAAAAATTGGTTGAGTAATTCGACTACTTCTGTTACCTGCAATTTTTCGGTAATGCTAGAGAAAGAAATCACATCGCTAAATAAAATAATTTTATCGCTATGGTGTGGTTTGAGGGTGAGGGGATTAATTCCATGCTCAATGGCTTGCAAAACCCCTGCTTGGGTATAGTTCGCCAAAATTGCCTGTGATTCAGCCAAGGTTTGCAGCAAAATCTTAATTGGCTGTATCAAAATATCGTTGTTTTCATCTAACGAGATAACTTTCATTGACCAGTCTGGAAAACGTCGTTCTGCGATGTTTAGCTCAGATTTAAGGCATAAAATTTGATTGTGACGATCATCTCGCAAAATCTTTTCATACAATCGATCAATTCGATCATCGTCGCCTTCTAAAATCTGAAAGAAAATTCCACTGCAACTTAGTAAAACCCCTGTAATTCCTTCCCTAGAATTATTGGCTTGTGAAATACTTCCAAGATTTTCGATTTCTTCTTTAGTAAGCGATCGCGCAAACTTACTGATGTAGTTTAACCTTTTCATATAATTGAGATATTTATTTTAATGAAAGAATTCTATTCCTGACATGATTGAAGCCCCTCCCCTATTACTTGTAACTCAAATAACAACCGTAAGGTAATCAGCAATAAAGCGTAACTGTTGTGTAGTTTTTTTGATGCTACTTCAATTATAAACGTATCACAAAACACATTTTGTTTGAATGGTTGATCGGTTGCTGCTCGCAAAATACACTACTATTAAAATTTGTGCTTTTAAGTTTATAAATAAGTATTTCCCATGAGTATTTCTGCTGAAGACATTAAGAAGTTAAAACAAGAAGTTGGCATTGCGGCGGCGCAACGGGTCAAATCGGGTATGGTGGTTGGCTTAGGCACTGGCTCGACGACTGCTTTTGCGATCGAGGAGTTAGGTCGGCGGATTGCGGCGGGTGAGCTAACTGATATTGTCGGTATCCCCACTTCCTTCCAAGCATCGGTATTGGGCAAAAAATATGGTATTCCCATCCGCAGTTTGGATGATGTCGATCGCGTGGATGTGGCGATCGATGGCGCTGATGAGGTCGATCCAAATAAAACCTTGATCAAGGGCGGCGGCGCTGCTCATACCCGCGAGAAAGTTGTCGATTCACTGGCTGCGTTGTTTATCGTGGTGGTAGATGAATCGAAACTAGTAGATAAGCTTGGTTCCACTTTCGCTGTGCCAATCGAAGTTTTGCCGATGGCAGTTGCTCCTGTAACTAGAGCCGTTGAAAAGTTGGGCGGCAAGCCAGATCTACGAATGGGTGTAAAAAAAGATGGTCCCGTAATTACCGATCAAGGCAATATGGTTTTAGATGTCACGTTTGATGCGATCGCTGATGCTGCCGAATTGGAGAAGACCTTAAACAATATCCCTGGGGTAGTGGAAAATGGTCTATTTGTTGGCGTTACCGATCTAATTTTGGTTGGTGAATTTAAGGACGGAAAACCTCAAATTCGCGAAATCTCTTAGTAAAAAAGAAAAAAGGGGCGCTAAGCGCCCTTTTTTTAAATCTTTTCGCCACTGATAATAAACATGGGGCTAACCGCCGCGAAAACTTGACGATTACCGCGAGTTTCTAGCCGATTGACCGAAGACTGCACCACCTCAACATTACGAGCTTGCAACTTTGCGAAACTTGCGGAAATTGCATACAAACCTTCAAGACTATTTGTAGTGGCGATCGCTCGACCATCAGTTTGCAAGCGTTCCCAGCTATATTCCAGAATTTCGGATACCGATCGCCCACCTTCAATACAAATGCGATCGGGTTGAGCCGTCAAATCTGTGAGACATTCTGGCGCACTGCCAATTTTGATTTCAACATTATTTACGCCAAACTTTTGGCAATTTTTAGCAATCAATCCCGCCACATCTTCATCGCGCTCGATCGCGATAATTTTTCCTTTAGGACATAGCAACCCTGTCTCAATGGGTATCGTTCCTGTCCCTGCGCCAATGTCCCAGAGTACCGAATCCACCTTGAGGCGCAATTGTCCCAAAATCAATAGGCGCGTCTCACATTTGCTCATGGGAATACCTGGCAAGCGATCGAACAATTCGTCAGGAATGCCAGGGGTAACGTAAGACCAGATGGGTTCAGACATGAGCTTGACGCACAAGATGATTAAACAACGATCAATATAGCATTCCCAGCGCAAAGAGGAACGCTTTGCGTCCCCCTTTGCCCGTGAATATCGAAGATTAAAATCGCCGATTTTAATCTTCGATATTCACTAATTTATTTCGCCCAGATAAACCCATTTGAATCGTAATGCTAGATTTGGGGACGTTAAACTTTTTAGCTAAAAGCTCGATCAATTCCTTATTAGCTTTGCCATCGACAGGCGGTGATTTTAAATGCACCGTCAGACTTCCATCTTCTTCCTCAATAATGGTTTGCTTTTTAGAATTAGGTTTAACCTTAACCGATTTTTTCATTCACTTTTGTGACACTTATCTCATAATTGAATGGGCGGCGCTTCGCGCCGCCCATTCAATTATGATCAGACCGTGGCCGCAGTCCGCTTGCGTCTACCAGCACTAGCCGTAGCTACACCTGTGGTATTTGGTACTTCACTGGCTGCTGTTGCGATCGCAGTTGCCGCATTGCCGTTACTTCCATTTTCAATTTTAGGAATAACTTTACCCGCACCTGATTTTAAGGTCACGCCCAAGGCATTGGGTTTCGCCGCAGGAGCAGGAGCAGACTGTGTAGAATTTGGAGGTGTTTGCAATAGGAAGACAATCATGGGCTTGCTTTGCATTTGTTGACGCAAGACACGGGTAAGATCGCGCTCTAGTTGACCGCGCAAACCAGTCCAATCAACTTCCAGAGATCCCACATTACGGGCAAAGTTATCCCAGCAATTTGCTAAGGAATTGTCGATCGCCCTAGCCACCGTCGCAATAATTTGTGAGTGTTCCATCGGCAACACGACACCGCTTAGTTGAATGTCAGGATTGGTGGAAAGCTTGCCATCTAGACCGACGGATACGGCGATCGTAAAGATACCATCACCCGAAATTTGTTGACGATCGCGCAATACATCGCCCTTCACCATGCCATCGCGAGAAGAATCAACTAGTTCAACACCAGAAGGAACTTTATCCACGATTCTCATATAATCTTGGCAAACCTCTACCACATCACCATTTTCGGCAATGACGATATTTTCCGCAGGAATACCCATGTTTTGAGCCATCTTTGCGTGCTGCTTCAGCATTCTTAACTCACCATGGGCAGGGAAGAAGAACTTAGGACGGACTAGAGCCAACATCATCTTATGTTCTTCTTGAGAACCATGTCCCGAAACGTGAATACCTTTATCCCTACCGTAGATCACGTCTGCGCCGAGGGCGATCAGTCTATCGATGGTACGAACTACAGGAATCGTATTTCCAGGAATCGGATTAGCAGAGAAAATGATCGTGTCACCTTGACGAACTTCAAGTTGCTTATGACTAGAATTAGACATCCGAGTTAGAGCCGACATTGGCTCACCCTGAGAACCCGTAGTCAAAATCAGAATTTGGTCATCACGATAATGACGGAGATTTTGTAAAGGTTGGAACAGATCGTCGCGGCACTTGATATAACCAAGATTACGCGCATGGGCAATCACATTTAGCATCGATCGCCCGACCACGCCAACCACACGACCTTGCTTATCGGCAATGTCCAAAATCATGTTCACGCGATGCACTGACGAAGCAAAGGTGGTGATGATCACGCGCCCCTTTGCCATCATGATGTATTTCTCAAGGTTGGGATATACGGCGCGTTCGGAAGGTGTAATTCCAGGTAATTCAGCGTTAGTGGAATCACTAATGAGCGCTAATACGCCTTTTTCGCCATGCTCAGCTAAGCGGTGCAGATCAAAAAATTCGCCATCAACGGGAGTATGGTCAATTTTGAAGTCACCAGAGTGAATGACCACACCTGCGGGAGTATTAATTGCGATCGAGAAACTATCGGCGATCGAGTGAGTATTGCGGATAAATTCGACAAAGAAGTTAGTGCCGACGCGCACTACGTCACGGGGCATGACACGGCGGAGTTCGGTACGGTTTAAAACCCCCGCTTCGCGAAGTTTGTCTTCCAGCAGAGCCATCGCTAGGCGAGGACCATAAATAACGGGAATTTCAAACTGCTTCAAATGGAAAGAAATTGCGCCGATATGATCTTCATGACCGTGAGTAACGATCATGCCTTTGATCTTATGCTTGTTTTCGCGCAGATAAGTCATATCAGGCAATACGACATTTACCCCTGGCATCATATTGTCAGGGAAAGACAGACCGCCATCAAGCAACATGATTTCATCGTTATATTCAAACACCCATGTGTTTTTGCCAATTTCATGGAGTCCGCCGAGGGCAATGATTTTTAGAGAGGGAGCGTTAGATGTAGCCATAATTAGTTAATTGGTAGTTAGTAGTTGATTGTGATTTGGATAAGGAAAAAGGAAAACTGAATACCCACTAAAGGCAATGAGGGCCTAATTAATACTTAAGAAAATTCAAGTTAATGGGCTGATGGAAAACTTGGTGGATCTTGGTGGATAGACTTGGTGGATAGAGATGTTTCGTTAGCGTGACTATAAAGGCTTAATTCCCCCACAAGTCAATGATTGCTGGCGCAGGATTAATGATTTGCAGATTCTTTAACTTGTATACTCGCTAGGTAATAATGCCCACTTTTTCTAACACAATTTTGAGCTTTGCTTCGAGGTCAGCATTACCCATAACTAGAGGCGATCGCACTACACCTGTATCTAATCCCACCAAGCGTAAAGCTAACTTGAGAGGTATTGGATTGCTAGTTAAGAATAAAGACTTAAACAAAGGAAAAAGCTGGATATGAATTTGCAATGCTTCCTGAACTTTACCTGCGGTAAAAAGTTGCATCATTGCTTGCAGTTGATTACCCGCTAGATGCGAGGCAACACTAACAACTCCCTTTGCACCCACGGCCAGTAAAGGCAATGTGAGAGAGTCATCTCCTGAATAGATCGCAAACTCTGCGGGTGTGAGGGCGCGAATTTGACTAGCTTGATCTAAGTCACCTGTTGCTTCTTTAATCCCGATAATGCTAGGGATTTGGGCTAATCTTGCTACGGTCTCAGGTTCGAGTTTGCAACCTGTACGGCTGGGAACATTATAGAGAAGAATCGGAAGCTCTGGAGCAGCTTCAGCGATCGCCTTAAAATGTTGGTACATTCCCTCTTGTGGAGGCTTGTTGTAATACGGTGTTACTTGCAGTGTACCATCTAATCCAAGATGGGCTGCTTTTTGGGTAGCCTCGATTGCCTCGGAAGTAGAATTTGAGCCTGTGCCTGCCATAACTTTCGCTTTGCCAGCGATCGCCTGTCGTACCACCGAAAATAACTGGTATTCCTCATCCCAACTTAAAGTAGGTGATTCGCCTGTCGTACCGCACACGACAATCGTATCTGTACCTGTCTCGACGAGATGATGGGCGAGCTTTTCGGCTTGGGCATAATCGACATTCCCTTCTCTATCAAAGGGAGTAATCATTGCTGTTAGTAAACGTCCGAAATCGATTTCACTCATAAATACTCATAAATAGAAGCTTGCTAACAAGTAAGAGTGCGTACTCTTACTTGTTAGATGAGAGACTTGGCAATTAGTAGTTCGGCGATCTGGACTGCATTCAGGGCGGCCCCTTTCCGAATTTGATCACCACATAGCCATAGTTCTAGTCCGTTGGGATGAGAAATATCTTGGCGAATTCTGCCGACTAAAACATCATCTTTACCGCTTGCCTCAATGGGCATCGGGAAATAATTCTTGCTAAAATCTTCAACTAACTGGACTCCATCTGCATTAGATAGAATCTCCCTAGCTTTTTCAACGTTAAATGGTTGATCAAACTCTAGATTAATTGCTTCAGAATGCGCTCGCAATACGGGAACCCGTACACAAGTTGCCGTAATCCGAATATTTTGATCGCCAAAAATCTTGCGAGTTTCATTGACCATTTTCATTTCTTCTTCACAATAGGAATTAGCCGTCATGGGCGAATTATGCGGAAAAAGATTGAAGGCAAGGGGATAGGGTAAAACTTCAGCGATCGCAGGTTCACCATTGAGAATAGCCTGTGATTGCAGTTTCACTTCTTCCATTGCTCGCGCACCTGCACCACTTGCCGATTGATAGGTAGATACGACAACGCGCCGAATGGGTTGCACCTGATGCAAAGGATAAATGGCAACACTTAGCAAAATGGTGGTGCAATTAGGATTAGCGATAATACCCTGATGTTGGGCGGCTGCTTCAGGATTAACCTCAGGCACAACTAGCGGCACGGTAGGATCCATCCGAAATGCGCTGGAGTTATCGATAGATACGGCTCCCGCTTTGGTGGCGATCGGTAGCCATTTTTTGGAGATACTGCCACCTGCGGAAGCAAGCACAATATCAACATCATTAAAAGATGATCCTGTAACCGCCTCAATAATTAGATCTTCGCCAGCAAATCTGACCGACTTACCCGCCGATCGCTCTGAGGCTAAAACCTTCAGTTTTGCTAAGGGAAAGTTTCTTTCCTCTAGTAAAGCTAAAAGTTCTGTACCAACCGCGCCTGTTGCTCCGAGAATGGCAACGTTATATTTCCTACTCAATGAACCTCCAAAATAAAAACATCAATATAGGGTGGAAAACTTTTACTAAGCCAATGAATGCCGATAAACAATGACTTATGTGTAGATTTGTCATGTATGGCAGACAAATATGGCAGACAAACGCTAGGTGATGACTAGAACTAATTAATTCTTAGGCTAGAAAATAGCTGCGTAACTGTTAAGCCTGTGATCTTAACCACATATTAACAAACTTTCGGAATATTGCTAACTTTTTTGATTTAGGGTCCAGTAAAAATTGCATCTTCTACATCTTGACGGCTAAGAGAATAGGGGAAAGCCCGTTGAATTTCTTTGCTGCCGTAGACATCTTGGATATAACGTACGCGGATATCTTCAACATCCATGATGATTTCGGCTTGCCATGATGGTCGTGTGACTCGCCAGACATTGGGATTAGTCTGATCTTGATCACAACCTTGTTCATCTAACCATGCTTCAAGGGCTGGCAAAGGGTGATTGTAAAGCGGGGTAGTTGGTGATGGAAGCGCCATAGGTGATTGATAATTGGACGATTGCTTCGGGAAAAAGGCGATCGCCTCGCAGATATGCAACTGAGATCGCTAAAACTAAACAGGCAACTAGCGTAGCACCAATTAACAAGAGTGCAAATAGTTCACCACCAGATAAGGGGCGTTTGGTGGGTAAACCGTCATTGTCGATGGTTTGGAGATTGCTGGGAGCCTGATTTTGCGATTTTGTCCCATTGTTCAAGCTGGTATATTGAAACCGCGAAAAGTGAATCAGGCGATCGTAGCTACTGCGGCGATCGGCATTACTGAGGGTCGCATAGGCTTCGTTGATTTTCTGAAAATTTTCCACTGCAACTTCTCTAGGCAGTTGGGTGGTGTCAGGATGATAAAGCTTGCTGCGATCGCGGTAGGCGCGACGAATATCGATTTCACTAGCCCAAGGGCTAACACCAAGCAGGGCATAGTGAGTTTTTTCGAGTTTAACTTTGTTAGATGGTGGCTTAGAGTTATTCATGGGCTTCCCAAATTTGCATAACGATTTTTTTTGTTGCTGACACGTTTGATGGGAGTATGCTGAAAGTGCAAATTTATGAATGAATATGAAACCTAATCTTTAAGTATCATATTGCCTAACTTTGTGTAAATTGCCCCTGTCCACTTTTTTATTTGTGCCATTTCCATGCCTTCTTGGACTCGCATTATTAGTGCTTTATTAGTTATTCCCCTTGCATTAGCGGCGATCGCGATCGGTGGTTGGGCGTTCACGGCAGCTTTTGCGCTGTTGGTGGTTTTGGGTCAGATGGAATATTTTGCACTGGTGCGAGCTAAGGAGATCGTCCCTGCTAGTAAAATTACGATTTCCGTCAGCTTGGTATTGCTGCTCGTATCACAATTACAGGTTGGGTTGGCAGATGCCATAATCCCGATCGCAGGTACATTTATTTGCTTTTATCTGCTTTTTCAGTCTCGCATTGCCACGATCGCCGATATTTCGGCTTCGATTCTCGGTTTGTTTTATGTGGGTTATTTGCCTAGTTTCTGGATTCGGATCAGGGGACTTGGTGATGGGGCAATATTTCAAGTTAGCGATCGCCTTCAGCAATTTGATTTGTTTACCTATTTACGCAATATCGAGCAGATAAGCTGGTTACGCATTACTTTTCCTGTCACCAATGGCAGTATTTATGTGCTGATGGGCTTCTGCTGTATTTGGGCTTCCGATGTTGGGGCTTATGTCTTTGGCAAAATTTGGGGACGGACGCGCCTTTCGGATATTAGTCCCAAGAAAACCGTTGAAGGGGCGATCGCGGGTTTATCTTGTTGCTGTGCAACGGCAATCATTTGGGCGTTTAGCCTTGGTTGGAATAATTGGTTATGGTCTGGTCTTATTTTAGGCTTATTGATTGGGATCGCGGGTTTATTTGGTGATTTAACCGAATCGATGATGAAACGTGATGCTGGTGTTAAGGATTCTGGACAAATCATGCCCGGACATGGCGGCATTCTTGATCGCGCTGATAGTTATATTTTTACTGCGCCTTTGGTGTATTACTTTTTGACGCTGATTTTGCCGCTAATGAATTAAGTAGCTAGATATAAACCCAAGAAAATGAGTGGTGGCGCGAAGCGCCGCCACTCATTTTCTTGGGTTATAACCCAAAAAACAAGGCGATCGCACGGCGATCGCCTTGTTTTTTGGGTTTTAAGACATCACATTCAAGGTTAGGCGGATTGTACCTTTTGCCGTTAAGGGAAGTACTACATTTTGCAGCGATCGCTTCAGCAATTCCACAAAATTTTGATCCTTCACCGTAGAAGCCACATCATCAAGAATAAATCTGGTCAGTCTGCCATTTTGAATCGGGATCTCCAGAACCACAACGCCATTCAATCCCGCAGGGACTTGCAGCGATCGCAATTGCTGCTCGATTGCTTGCTGTGCAGATTTCACATCAGCACCCGTCAGCCCCGTGATGCTAACTACTTGGACTTGGGAATTAGTCGTCTTATCGCTCACAATACGATTGCTTTCGGCACGACCACTAACCTTAGCGTCGGCAAGAGCATCCTTAGAGGATTCAGCAGCAACGCCAATATTAGGAGGACGATTCGGGATGCTTCTAGAACGCATGGCTGGAGCATTCATAGAGGCTTTATAAGATGGGGATGGGGCAGCAACACTAAGCTGAGGTCTACCAGGTTGATTGGGCGTTGCCCCAAAAATACCATCGTAGCTAACACCTTCGGGGAGTTCCACTGGAACCTGTACCGTTACTTTGCCACCTTCAGGATTGACGCGCACTTCTTCGCTGACGGCAACAAAGGCGGTATATTGCGAGAGCAATCGATAGTTGAGGGCAGTCTGAGTCACCGCATCCACCAGAGATTTCACTTCGCCGCCAAACATCTGATTCATTAAATCCTTAATGCGGGCGCGTCCCCAGAGTTGGGCAATACCAAGATTGCTATTTACACCACCAAAATTGACATCAAGGATCTGCTCGTAGCGTTCACCACCTGCGGCGATCCCTGTAATTTTTAGTTTGCCATTGGCGCGATCGCTTTTTTTGCCAAACAAGACTAGGGGCTGCTCGGCGAATAAATCGGGGGCATTGCTGGGATAAATTTCGGGAGCCGCGCCATCGCCTTCCCATTTAACTTGAATATTTGTGAGAACAGGATTATTGATTTGGCGGAAGAATTTTTCAGCAACGGTTGCGGTTGGTTCATCCTGACGTACAACTCTTGCCGTACCGCGCCCCACTTCGGCAACACGCTCTAATAAATAACGGTTTACAGAACTACCGACACCAAAGCTATAGAGCCGATTTCCTGATTTAAGATTTTTCTGTACTGCGGCAATCACCTCATTATCATTGCCAATATAACCATCGGTAATCAAAACAATGCTGCGAAGCCGACCGTCACTGGCAACAGGGAATTTAGTCACGGCATTAATTCCATTCATCAACTCCGTACCACCATTCGCATCCACCTGATCGATATATCGCATCGCTTTCTGACGATTGGCGGCGGTGTTGGGTAACGGATAGCTCGATAACTGACGGGTGGTATTGGAAAAGTCAATAATCGTAAAAGTATCGTTAGGATTCAATCCATTGATAAAGCGGCGCATTAGTTCCTGCGATTTTACAATCGGATCGCCAGATTGGGAACCTGAAGTATCCATCAAAAACACAACATCTTTAGGAACGATTTGATCGGGGCGATAGGCGATCGCAGGGATGAGATAGGTGGCAAAGTGTGCGCCTTGGTCGGTAGTTGTCGTCAGGACGGTGGGAGCAGTGCGATCGCCACTAACTTTGTAGCGCACGATCAAATCCTTATTGGGAATG
Source organism: Pseudanabaena sp. UBA1465 (assembly GCA_002325645.1). GTDB lineage: Bacteria > Cyanobacteriota > Cyanobacteriia > Pseudanabaenales > Pseudanabaenaceae > Pseudanabaena. The sequence continues at coordinate 19,689 of DCSN01000239.1, read as the reverse complement.
TTGTCACCCTTGGCTAATTGCAATTCCACAGTTTCGCCATTATTTGCGCTATTATTTTCGCCATTATTTGCGCCATTGTTTTTAATATCAAGACGATGGGAAGTGGAATAGAGATTGCGAATGGGAACGCCTGCATCGATTTGGAGACTGACATTAATATCATTACCCGATCGCGTTTCAGGGCGCAGGACAGGCGGCGTAATTCTGGAGGCATCAGGTACTTGAATCGTATTGCCCTGCGGATCGATCGCTTGTCCAGTAATATAACGAGGACCCACGACCATGGGGAACACAAACTCATAATCACCCTGCTCAAATTTCAAGCTTTCGGTGTAGCGAATTGTCACCTTGATCTGTTCATTGGGCTTAATATTCGCCAGAGATTGCGTGAAAATATTATCCCGTTCCTGCTCTAGTAAACCTGCGGTGCGTCCCTCTTGACGAGCGCGTTCATAGATTTCCTTGGCTTCTTCCCGTTTTTTGATATTCCCTTTAATCACGCGATCGCCGATCTTAATTTCCATATCATCGACGGCAGCTTGATCGGGCAGAGGAAATACATAAATTGCTTCGAGGGGCTTGTCGTAGGGATTTTGAAAGGTCTGGGTAACTTCCACCCGCGAAATGTTGCCTGATATTTTACCCTTGACATCGGTATTGGTGAGGGTAAAGGGTTGCTGCTGGCGATCGGGTGTTTGCACATACATTCCACCGACGGGACGCTCCTTAATTTTGGCGGTAGGCTCACTCGAACGGCGATCGTTGACGGGTTCAATAATTCCTGATTTAATCATTGCGCTAGGATTGGGTAGTGGTTTACTGATCGGATTGGATTGCGCTAGGCTGCGATGGGCAATCACTCCTGCAAGGGCGATCGCGATCGGTATCGCAATGTAAATAGGCTTGATAGATTTGATCATAATTTACTCCTCAGTACCTACTGCATGAAAAAGTCGGCAGTTCGGTAAGCTGTTAATATCTCCTGAGATTTAGTGTCTCACTATTACTAGGGAGTAATGTCTCAGTTGCAATTTTTGTAACAACAAATTTTGAGAAAGCGCAAAGCGCTTTCTCAAAACCCAGATAAATTTTCAAGAAGATTGCTTTGCAATCTTCTTTAGGACTTACGCCAAGCAACGCATCGTAAGGGCAATTCATGAATTGCCCTTACGATGCAGTGCGGGTTTCAAATCATCCTAGCGTTGATAATAATCAGGAAATTTACGCGCTAGTTCGCTAATTGCGGGACAGATTGGAGCATTTTCAGTGCGATTGTCCAAAGCATTCCAACTGAAAGGCGTAGATTTAGCTGCCGATAGCCATAACAACCTTTTAGCGCGAGTCATACCGACATAAAGTAAGCGAAACTCTTCTGCTTGCCCAAGATAACTACATTGTTTCCATGCTTCCTCAGCATTGGGAATTCGCTCATGGTGCACGATCGCTCGAATTTGCGCCCTCGCCACTTCAGGCAACCCAAAATCTCCTAAAAACTTGACAGCTTCAGGAAGATAAGCTTCTCCCGGACAAATGCGTTTATGGAGAAATGGCATAAATACCACATCCCAATCTAAACCCTTAGCTTTATGCAGGCTGATAATCGTTAACTGTCCCCCTGTCATATAGCGCCCTTCAAGGTTTTCATCTTCGACGGCTTCAAAGTTTTCTGATTCCACAATATCTTTTAATTCAGCAATCACTGTTTGCATAGAATAATTACCCACAAGTTGCTGATTGAGGCGATCACCTAATTTATCGGCAGTGGCTAAGAGTCCCGCTTCGTCGTCGTAGAGAGTAAAGGCAATGAAGGGAATCAAGTTATATAAGGGAAGTTCAATTTTGGCACGGAGTAAGGCTTTACATTTGGCTTGAGTGTCTTGAGCAATATTCGATAAGGCGGGATCGAGTAAAGTGGGATAGAGAAACTGTTCGGGATTGCTGGCGAGAGCATTTAAGTCCTGCTGTGATGAGATTTTCTGGCGATCCTTAAGAACCTCTAATGCTGATTTGAGATTGTCAGGCGAGTGGGGACGTTCCATAAATTGCAAAATCGCCAACATATCCATCGGTACACGCGATCGCCGATCGCTCTGTTCGACATCATAGATTTTAATTTCATGCTCCTTGAGCCATTCTAAGGACTTTGCCACAAAGCGCCCTTGATTATGTTGACGGACTAAGATCGCCATACTGAGCTTTGGATTCTGCCCATGCAGTTCTTTAATGCGTAAGCCGATCATCTCCATTTCATGCTCAATGTCATTGGGGGCATAGATTTCTACACCTTTGCCAATGGGTTCAGGGTTCGCATTTGCCTGTGGATCGCCCTCATCAACGGGACGGATTTTCTGCTCACGGAATGGCTTCTCAATTTTGGCATATTCAGAATGATTGACCCAGTGCAGGACATAGTTAGCGGCTCGCATCACATTTCTATTACTGCGTCCTGCTTGATCAAGGGTTGATAGTTGAGCATTGAGATTACAGCGATCGCAAAATTCATTAAAAAAGCGCGGATCGGCAGTCGTAAAGGTAGAGTTAATCGCTTGGTTGGGATCACCGACCCGTATCAGGTTTTTGATGCCCTTAGGGGTGAGCGCCAGAATCTCTAACAAATCAGTTTGTAAGGGTGAAGAATCCTGAGCCTCATCCTCAAATACGGCAAAAACTCGCTCTTGCCAATATTGGCGAATACCCTCATTTTTTAATACTCGCAACGCCCCCAAAATCATATCGTCATAATCGATCGCCCCTTCCTGTCGCAAAAGTCGCTCATAGGTTTCATAGAGTCCTGCGGCTATTTCCAAAATACTTCCACCATCAGGGGATTCCGCTTGACGCAAATCATCAGGTGTTAATTCCGAACTTTTTGCCGCCGCGATCGCCTCTTTCGCTAAACTCGGTAAAACATCGGTGCGTAGTACCGTTTGCCGCCGCAAGCGTTCCGTATCTTCCCCATCAAAGCTTCTACCTTCCAGAAGTAGATCATATAATTTGGGATTCTCTTTGACCCAAAGATTTGTAGCATTGCGAATTAACTTCTGCTTGAGTGATTCGGAAATAATCTTAGTTTCTCCCGCCCCAAATCCTGATAGTTCACGATGACTACTGGCGATGTTATAAGCCAAGCTATGCAAAGTACTGACGGTAAAAGCACTTTGCGGTAAGCGTAGATTTTTTAAATGTTCTGATACTTTTTTGCGAATGTTGCTCACAGCCGATCGCGTAAAGGTGACAATTACCAATTGCTTTTGGCGATGCAAGTTAAAATTCGCGATCGCGATCGCGGCAGCAACTGCCATCCCCGTTGACTTGCCTGCCCCCGGTACTGCGGAAACGGCAAGCTCGCCCCCTTGCCAGTCCGCCATTGTTTGCTGACCCTTGCGGAGTGTGTTGCGTAATTGATCGAGAGATTCGGGCGAGACCATAGCAAATTTATACAACTTGGTTTAGAAAGCAGGATAGATGGCGCAAAGCTCCATTTATCCTGCTTTCTAAAATTCTGCCATTAATTAGGCAAAAAATCTGGATCTAAAACTTGTTCTTGTGTATAGGGACAAGTTTTAGGAAAGGCTTTTTTAGCAATACCTGTTTCACTACTAGCTAACTGAATTGCGCCTGCATAGGCATCATCAAATATTTCTACAAGGTATCGCTTCGGACTTGGAGATTCCATAAAAGCATCTTCGAGTCGCAAGCGATGTTCAACTGTAAGACCTGAAGAGAGTAAATCTCGGAAGGCTGGTGCTAGGTCGCAGAAACTCTAAGAAGTGATTCTTGGAACCTCAGTCGCGATGACTCGCTGAGAGTAGTTAAACTAGATAGGAACACCAATCGCTCCAACTGCCAGCATAAAGCTTAGCTGAATCAATTCCTGCTAATTGAAGAGATAGGAGACTCACGCAAGCCGTCACTCCTGAGCCACAATAAACGATCGCTTCTTTAGCATTTCTTACTTCTTGCCAGCGATCGCCTTGACGATCAATTACAAAGCCCTGCTCATTGGTCAATTCCATCCAAGGATAATTAACCGCCCCCTCAATGTGACCAGCGATCGGATCGATCGGTTCACGCTCACCCCGATAGCGATCGCCTTCTCGCGAATCGATTAAAACCACCTCTGGTAAATCTTTACGCGCTTTTACCATTTCGATATCAACTACCCATTCAGTTTGTAATTGTGGGATAAACTTCCCAAGTTGGGAAGTGGGAACTATGGAACTGGTTTCATAATTTTGGGCTATCCATCCCGCAAAGCCGCCATCCAGGACAGCCACTCGCTCATGTCCCATATAGCGCAGTAGCCACCATAACCTTGAGGCAAAAGCAAACCGTGAGTCATCATAGGCAATCACCATCGTTTCACCAGATATGATCCCTATTTGGGATAACTTAGCGGCAAGTTGTTCAAAGTCAGGCAAAGGATGTCTACCGCCATATTTCTGCACAGGACTAGACAAATCAAGATTGAGATCAAGATAATAAGCGCCCTCAATGTGGCTCTCCTGATATTGCTTAAGCCCTAAGCCTTGATCCATTAGTGAAAATCGGCAATCAACTACGATTATCTTTGAATCATGGAGATTATCGTGGAGCCAGTTAGCAGAAACAACGGGAGAATTATGCATGGGTTTATTAGGGTTTTTGTCTATTTAGAAATTAAACCATCTTGAATCCGAATAATGCGGCGAGTTCTCTCAGCAACATCAGGTTCATGGGTAACTAACACAATCGTAATCCCTTGTTCATTCAAATCGGAAAGTAAATTCATCACCTCATGGGAGGTGTGGGTATCTAAGGCTCCTGTTGGCTCATCGGCGAGTATTAACGCAGGTCGATTGGCTAAGGCGCGGGCGATCGCTACCCGTTGCTGTTGTCCTCCTGATAACTGATTGGGGCGATTGGACAGGCGATCGCCTAAACCCACTTTATTGAGAGCTTCCGTCGCGAGGCGGCGACGTTTCTCTTTGGGAATATTGGAATAAATCATCGGGAGCATCACATTCTCTAGGGCTGTGGAACGAGAGAGCAGGTTGAATTGCTGAAACACAAACCCAATGCGACGATTGCGAATATAGGCAAGTTCATCATCGTTATAGGTCGTTAATTCCCGATCTTCCAGATAATATTTCCCTGTCGAGGGGCGATCGAGGCAACCAATAATATTCATGAGTGTAGATTTGCCCGAACCTGACATTCCCATAATCGCCGCATATTCTCCCGACTGAATATCTAAATCAATACCTTTGAGAACTGGTACATCAACCTCACCGAGGCGATAATCTTTACGGATATTTTCTAAACGAATCATATTTTTATCTCTAATCCTTTTATCTCTAATCCTGAGTGTCTGGGCTAATCACTTCTAAGTGCTTGAATCGGATCGAGTTTGGCGGCACTTCGCGCAGGGATTACTCCTGCTACTAATCCCACCACCATCGACAAACCAAAACCAGCCAACACTGCCCAAAGGGAAATTAGAAATGGAAATTGAAAAATTGTTGCGGAACCATAGGCGATCGCCACACCTAGAGCGATCCCAACCACACCTCCCAAACCTGACACCAGAATTGCCTCCGTGAGAAATTGATTGAGAATTGCGGCTCTGGTTGCTCCCAAAGCTTTGCGGACTCCGATTTCGCGGGTGCGTTCCACCACTGAAACTAGCATGATATTCGCGATGCCAATACCGCCGACAATTAGGGATATGGCAGCGATCGCGCCGACCATCAGCGTCAGCAATCCCACGATATTCGTAAAAGCACTGACAATATCCGTCTGGTTGACAATTCTAAAATCATCGGGCTGAGGTGGATAAATCTTATGACGCAGGCGGAGAAGATTTGTTAATTGAAACTGTGCGGCTTCCAATTCTGATTCATCTACGGCTTGTACCCAAAAACCATTCACAGAAATTCCTTGCAGCGCATTATTGCCCACCTGTCGCGCTGACATATTTTTTAAAGGAATATATACGCGATCATCCTGATCAAAACCGCCTGACGCTCCCTTGGGTTCCATGATCCCAATTACTTGATACTGTTCGCCTTGAATCCGAATTCTCTCACCGATCGCATTGGCACGACCGAACAAATCCGAACGCACCTTAGAGCCAAGGACAACTACAGACTTAGCATTATCAATATCTTCTTGCTCAAAATATCGACCCTCAGTCGGGAAAGTATTGCGAATAGGAGAATAGTTAACATCTGTACCGATTACCGTCGTCGAGGTGTTTTGATTTCCGTAGGAAACTTGTCTATTACGCTGTAAATACGCCGACATTAACTTCACCGCAGGAGCTTTTGCCACTGCCTGAGCATCCTCTAAAGTCAAAGTGGAAGCAGAGCCACCACCTTGATTAATGCCACCCGTTCGGGCTGAACCTGTGAGTACGTTAATCGAATTTGTACCAAGAGCCTGTAATTGATTTTCCGTTGACTTTTGGATGCCTTGCCCAATGGATGTAATCGCAATTACCGCCGCGATCCCAATAATTACACCTAACATCGTTAGAGCCGTGCGGAGACGATTATTCCATAAAGATTCTGCCGCCATGGTCAGGATTTCGGCAAAGGGAACCTTCGCCACTTGAATGCGCGGCTTAGTAGGTGGTTTTGAGCCTGATTTTACCGAGGATTTTGCAATTGGCTTTGACTTTTGCATGAATTTATCGCCCTATCGCATTCTTTAATAATTTGATGAAGTGCCGCGCAGAGCGTGGCACTTCACCGAAAGTTGATCTAGCCACGTTGTCTTTGAGGAGAAGCAGGTGTTAAACCTGGAACTCCTCTCGGCTCAGACTTTGGACGCGAACCTTCAGGGAAAGAAACAAAGATTTTTTCGTTGCCTGTCAAGCCCGACTTCACCTCAGTTTTATCATCAACGGTCACGCCTGTTTCAATTTGAGTGAATACAGGGGTTGTACTCTGCTCGGTCTTCACATATACGCCTGTACTGCCTTGCTGGCGCACGATCGCCACCGTTGGTACGACTAGCACATCCTTTAGCTGACCAGCTTTAAACTCTAAACTAGCATTCATACCCGATCGCAACATACTCTTATCTTTGGAAGTAATTTCTGCCTTCACTTCAAAGCTGGTCACATTTTGATTAACGATCGCCTGTGGTGAGATAGAAACTACGCGCCCAGTAAATTTCTTATTAGGGTAAGCATCAACTTGAAAGGATACTTCTTGACCCACCGCAATCTGAGAAATATTCGCTTCCGCAACATTGGCAACGACTTGATTATTACTTGCTAGGGCCAAAATCGAAGAAGCCGTCGCAGAACTAACCGCACTTCCTGAAGTGGTTGGAGTCACAAAGGCTCCTGGATCGGCATACTTTCGGACAACTACGCCATCAAAGGGAGCGCGAATAATTGTATCTTCCAGTTGGGATTGCACACTTTGCAGAGAACCTGCGGCGGCGACAACTTGCGCCTCTGCGCGATCAATATCCTCTGGGCGCGATCCCGCCTTTTGCAACGATAGGGCTTCTCTAGCTTGGGTCACTTTGGCGCGATTTGCCTCCATCGTTGTCCTTGACGCATCGAGATCCCTAGAAGCGATCGCCCCTTCTTTGTAAAGCTGTTGATTTTGACGATATACGATTTCTGATTGTTCTAGGGTCGCTTGGGCATTAGTTAAGTTTGCTTGGGCTTGGGCAATATCTTGAGAACGATTGCCTGCCCTCAACAAATCAAGACTTGCTTGCGCCGCCGCCAGTTGACCATCGGCTTGCGTAACCTGTCCTATGGTATTGGACTCATCCATATAAGCCAAAATTTGTCCTGTCCTGACCGTTTGTCCTTCCTTTACTAATAAACTTTTGAGTCTACCCGAACTTTTTGGACTAACGTTAATCGATTTTTCAGGCTGAATCGTCCCATTTGCCGTAACGATGATCGGTAAATCTAGACGTTTAATCGAAACCACGCGATCGCGCTTGCGAGCTGTTTGATTATTGGCAGGTGCAGTCAGTTGCGTATAGGCATAGTAACCGCCACCGCCCACGGCAACAAGGATTAAAAATACGGCAATGCGCCATTTCCAACCTCCCATAAACGGTTTCTTCGGCTGATCATCGGGGAAATCGGATCGATCATCGGGAAAATCCACTTCCTTGGTTTCTAGCTGTTTCTCAGATTGCATGGGAGTTACGTCAATGATTAATAGGTTTAGACTCTTATACTCGATTAAACGTTCATTTTTTCTTAAGTTATCAAGTAGTAAACTTAAAGCACGGAAGTTTGTGTCGTCTGCTACGCAGACAGAACAAGATCTGTTTTTGGGTTTAACTATGCTGAACTACTTATTTTAACCTCATGGATAAATTGAATTATGCGGCTTAGATATATACTCCGCGTTACTAAGACGCTTTTCTTAACTTATTATGCCTATATGCTCGAATATCGAGCCGAGCTTTTTATCTGGCTGCTATCCAATTCTTTTCCATTTATCCTGATGGGAGCATGGCTCAAAGCATCAGAAAATGGTAGCTTTGGTTTAACTTCCCTAGAGTTTATTCGTTACTTCTTAGCAGTATTTATCGTCCGTCAATTTAATATTGTCTGGGTGATTTGGGACTTTGAGAAAGAACTAATCTCAGGACAACTTTCCCATCGCCTACTACAACCCGTCGATCCATTTTGGCATCATTTATTCGGTCATATTGCCGAACGTTGGGCAAGAATTCCCATGTTGGTGGTTTTAGTAGTGCTGTTTTTTATTCTTTATCCTCAATCCTTTTGGATTCCCTCATTATCAGCAATTTTACTAACAATCCTGATTGTGGCGATCGCCTTTCTATTAAGATTTTTGATTCAATATACCTTCGCAATGTTTGCCTTTTGGACAGAACGCGCCAGCGCGATCGAGCAACTTTGGTTTTTGCTATATACCTTTCTCTCAGGTGTTATTGCCCCGTTAGAAGTATTTCCCCCCTTGGTGCGAGATATCGCCATGTGGACTCCCTTTCCCTACATGGTGTATTTCCCATCAGCGATTTTAGTCGGGAATTCTGTAAATGTCTGGCAAGGAATCGCGGTCATGGCAGGATGGATGGGAATCGCCTTTGTAATCAACCGATGGCTCTGGCGTAAGGGCATTAAACAATATTCAGGAATGGGAGCTTAGATTGTGCTGCACGCTTAGCGTGCAGCACAATCTTCTAGGCTTTAAAAATGCTATATTCTCAAACAATAAATAGGACTTACGCAAAAATGCCTTGAAACCCTGATTTTAAGATGTAGGGACAATT
>DCSN01000239.1:7053-10350 GCA_002325645.1 Pseudanabaena sp. UBA1465 | reverse complement strand
AGCTTTTGGAGAATTTATCTGGAATACACAAAATCTAAATAGGCTGTAACAGCAGGAGCGATGATTATGAAATGGGATGAAATGAGAGAGAGTGACAATGTGGAAGATGTGCGTGGCGGCTCGCCAGATTCAAGTTCAGACTCAAGTTCAGACTCAAGTTCATTTCCATTGGGAATGCTTGGGGGGCTGGGCGGGCTAGGGGCTGGGGGCATTGCGATCGCTTTAATTGCGGGTCTATTTTTTAAAGTTAACCCTGCTCAGATTTTAGGTTTTCTTCCCAACGCTAAGCAACCTGCACCACAAGCCCTCGTCAAACAACCCACAAAGGATCGTGATGCAGCCTTTGTGAAGTCAATTCTTGGCGATACCGAAGATACTTGGGGCAGAATCTTTAAACAACAACTCAAAACTAACTACCAAGCGCCCAAGTTAGTCCTATTTGATGGTTCCGTTAATTCTGCCTGTGGTTCAGCCAAAACTTCGGCAGGGCCTTTTTATTGTCCTGCGGATAAGAAGGTGTATTTAGACATGGGCTTCTTTAAATATCTCGAAGCTACGGCTGGTAGTGATGCAGATTTTGCCAGAGCCTATGCGATCGCCCATGAAGTAGGACATCACATCCAAAATTTACGCGGTACATCTAACCAAGTCCGACAGTTAAAGTCTAGTTCCAGCAAGGTCAAAGCCAATGAACTATCGGTGCGCCAAGAACTTCAAGCCGATTGCTTAGCAGGAGTTTGGGGACATTTCACGGCTCAGCGTGGCTTAATCTCCGATCAAGATATCCAGAAAGCCCTAAATACAGCCACTCAAATTGGTGATGACTATTTACAACGCCAGTCTAAAAAAGGTCATGTCATCCCTGAATCCTTTACCCATGGTACTTCTCAGCAGAGGGTAACTTGGTTTAAGCGCGGTCTTGACAAAGGAGATATTAATCAATGCGATACCTTTGCTACCAATCAGTTGTAAGCTTGCAACCACTTGCGAGTAGGTTCGCGGCAAAGCCGCGAACCTACTCGCCAAGCCGAACCATAGGTTAGGTTTCACAACAATCATTTACGATTGGTATATGGATTACAGCCTATTCCAGATTTAGTCAGCCCAGATAATTTATTGAAAGCGCCGCTTCTCGCCGCTTTCAATAAATTATCTGGGTTTTAAATCAGTGCAAAGCGCTGTAAGCCCAGAGGGTGAACCATTACAAAATTAGCTAAACAATATGCAACCCAAAATCATCATTCATGGCGGCGCAGGTAGTACTGTCGAAAGTAAAGGCGGCTATGAACCTGTTCGTAAATCTCTATTTGCGGTTCTCGAAACCGTTTACCCGATGCTGCTCAATGGCGCTAAAGCCGTAGATGCCGTCGTTAAGGCTTGTCAAATGCTCGAAGACGATCCCCGATTTAATGCAGGGACTGGCTCGGTATTGCAGTCCGATGGACAGGTGCGGATGAGTGCCTCGATCATGGACGGCGATCGCCAAAGTTTTAGTGGCGTAATTAATACCGCCAGAGTCAAGAACCCCATTGAGATGGCAAAGCATCTGCAATCCTGCGACGATCGCGTATTGTCCGATTTAGGTTCCGCCGAACTCGCCCGTGAGCTAGGTATCCCCATTTACAATCCCCTCACCGATGAACGCCTTGCTGAATGGGTGGAGGAGCGCAAAACTAACTTCACGCGCAAAATGGCAGATGTGGCAATGGGAACCATCGGCGCAGTAGTCCTCGATCAATATGGCAACATTTGCGCGGGGACATCCACGGGTGGGCGTGGGTTTGAGCGTATCGGTCGGGTCAGCGACTCGGCAACGCCTGCGGGGAATTATGCCACTAAGTTTGCAGGTGTAAGCTGCACAGGTGTGGGCGAAGATATTCTCGATGAGGGCTTTGCAACGCGAGTGGTTGTCCGTGTCACCGATGGCATGACCCTCCAGCAAGCAGTTGCTAAATCGATCGATGAAGCCAAGAGGCGCGATCGCGATTTTGGGGCGATTTGCCTAGATGCTACTGGTGCGATCGCATGGGGCAAAACTTGTCCCGTATTGTTCGCTGCATATCATGATGGCGAAAAGATGCAAGATACACTTTAAAGTTAAGGTGGGCTAAGCCCACCTTAACTTTAAAATCGCGATCAAGATGAGCTAAGCTCTTCAAGAGGAATGAACTGAAACTGTATGAAAGATGTAATTGTGATCGGCGCAGGAATGGCAGGTTTAATCTGCGCTCAACAGCTAAAGCAAGCAGGGCTTGATGTCACCGTTGTGGAGAAATCCGCAGGGGTAGGTGGGCGCATGGCAACTAGACGCTTGCAAGGTACTTGGGTCGATCATGGCGCACAACTCATTTCTGTAAAAAGTGATGGCTTTGGTAGGTTTATTCGTAAACTCCAAGAAAAGCGCATTGTCCAAGAATGGACTCGCGATGTCTATCAACTATCGGCTGCGGGCTTATTGCCCCCCAAGGATGATAACCGCCATACTCGTTATTGCTGCCCCATGGGGATGACCGCGATCGCCAAATATCTCGCCCATGAACTCACGATTGTTAACAACACCCGCATCATCGGTGTCAATCACAATGACAGCACATGGCAATTAGTCACCGATCGCCAAGAAATTTTGGAAACCAAAGCGATCGTCTCCACCATCCCCGCCCCACAATTTTTACCTTTGTTTGAAGAAGTCCTCGCCCCAGCACCTAGTTTTTTACAAGCCGTCCAATCCGTCAAATTTGTACCCAGTGTAACGATCATGGCTGGCTACAATGCCAATAATGCCGTACCTGTGGAATGGCAAGCCATTAAATGTGTGAACGATCCGATCCTTGACTGGATTAGCTACGACAGCAGCAAACATCCCGACAAATCTTCCCAACCAGTTTTTGTTCTCCAAAGTACCGCCGAATTTGCGAAGCAGTCTATGGAGGAGCCAGATCTAGAAATTGCTGGCAAGCCCTTGTTGCACCAAGCTGGAAAGCTATTAGCAAAATGGTTAGCCACTCCCGAATGGTGGCAAGTGCATCGTTGGCGCTATGCCTTAGCCGAGGAATCTCTAGGTGTTTCTTGTCTATCCACCGCAATTCCTTTAGCCCTTGTTTGTGCAGGAGATTGGTGTGCTGGTAAAAATATCGAAGCTGCCTATCATTCAGGGCTCGCGGCCGCAGAATCCGCGATCGACTTAATCAAGAATTGAGAAAGAAAAGCGATCGTCTGAATACGACGCTCAGGTAACACTAACAAAATATTTTCATCTTCAGGGTCGAGAGCAACCAACCTACAGCAATTTGTTTTCAA
>DCSN01000239.1:2818-7001 GCA_002325645.1 Pseudanabaena sp. UBA1465 | reverse complement strand
CCGCCACAAATTAAAATATAAAACCCGTTGCGGGGCTTCGCCCTGCGACCCTTCTTGTGGCGGGTTTGATCGAGTTTTGCTGTAACTCCTTGTTACTCCCTTCCCACCCAAAGAATAGGCGTTACAAAGTGAATAATAGGAGTGCGCGGCAAAGGCGTGCACTCCTAATTATTTGCTGGGAAGGGAGTAGGTATCGTTTTTTTGGGAAAAGCCGATGATGAGATTTGAACTCACGACCTGCTGATTACGAATCAGCTGCACTACCCCTGTGCTACATCGGCAAGCAAAGTAATTTTTTTTTGCGAAGGCTATTATAGCATCATTTCACATTTTATGAATCTTAGAAAAATTGCTGGTTATAGGATTTGGTAGAGTTGACACTCTCAGCGCTAAAGCGCCTGAGATTCCTGATTCAGCGAGTCCACTTACCTAGAATTCCTTGCAAAGCTCTAAACAGAGGTGGTTCTCTCCACAGGCGTTAACTTTCCGAGCGCCCCTCGGTAGTTTGTGTTTCCACAAAGTTTTTGTTTTCGTTAAATGTTGCTAAATCTAGTCCCTATAAATCTTTTACCTACTGCTAGGAGGAGTCTAGAACAATGCAGTAGATATTTTTCTTGTTTCCCTCTCCTGCGGGAGAGGGTCTAGGGGTGAGGGCTTTAGAAACTTCCACGTAACACCAGCTATAAATATTGAGCAAATTGTGCTGCCCGTGTAGCAGGCGGCACAATTTGCCATCTATTTCTGTAAGCGTCTCAGTTCATCCTGTAGAGATTGAACCTTACTTTTTAATTGTTCCACATCATTAACGGGTTGACTAGAATCTCCATCCTCTTCATCATCAATGGAAATCGTGCGTGGTTCATCTTTATTGGTAGGATTGGGAAAGCTTTCACTGATGGGCTTTTGTGAGTTACGCACAAGGTCATCCACAAATTTTCTAGCTTCTTCGGTGGTCATTTCACCGCGTTCCACTAACTCATCAGCTAATTTACTAGCCTGAGTACGAAGTTCGCCGAGGGTTTCACCCGCTTTTTCACCTGCGACAGTCGCCAAGCCTAGACCTAGATAAAATGCTTTTTGGACGATGCCACCAAATGGATTCATTACTATTACTCCATAAAATTTTATGATAGTTCGTTAAGTAGTCGGGCATAATTAAAAACCAGATCCAAAACCTGTGGCGCAGGCTGCGCGTGCGCCACAGGTTTTAGGATTTTATATTTAACTGAGCCTAGCTATTTAGCACAAACGACGCAGTGCAGTTTATGCTTTGCGCCACCGATAATAACTATCATATCGCGATATTTATGAAATTTCCCAATTGGCTATCCCAACGCGCAATTCAAAAGAAAGAAACGATCGCGCTGATCTTCAGATCTCCTGATCAGTCATCGGAATCTTGGACATATGATCAATTAGAGGATGAAGTTAATCATTGGGTATCGCATCTGCAAGCCTTGGGTGTAAAGTCTGGCGATCGCGTGGGAATTTTGCTAACCAATCAGCCGCAATATATCATGCTGGTTCATGCCTTGGTGAAATGTGAAGCGATCGCTGTTTTTCTAAACATTCGTCTTACGGCTGAAGAATTACGTTGGCAAATAGAAGATAGTCAAGCCAAATATTTATATTGCGATGAATTTAATTTGGCAACGGCTAAAGAGATAGAAAGTAAAATTGATGGTTTAAGGGTTTGCCCTCACCCCCCAGCCCCCTCTCCCAATGGGAGAGGGGCTAGGGGTGAGGGATTAATTAATCTAGAAAATATACAGGGCATATTCCATACATCAGGAACTACTGGTAAGCCCAAGGCAGTTCCATTAACCTATCAAAATCACTTCCATAGCGCGATCGCTTCTACCTTAAATTTAGGTAATCACAAACATGATAACTGGTTACTATGTATGCCCATGTTTCATGTGGGAGGACTGGCGATCGCATGGCGCAGTGTGATTAATGGAACTACGATTACGCTTTTACCGAAGTTTAGTGAGCAGGAAGTTTTGGCGGCGATCGCTGTCGAACAAGTGACGATCATTTCCCTTGTGCCGACGATGCTCAATCGTTTATTACAACATCCCCATTGGCAAAATCTGCAAAAATTACGCGCTATTCTCTTGGGCGGCGCACCTGCTAGTAAGGAACTAATTGAGCAATGTTTTCAATTAAATTTACCAATTATGCCCAGTTATGGCATGACGGAAACTGCCTCTCAATTTACTGCATTGCTACCCCATGAAATAGCTTTTAGACAAGGCTCTTCGGGATTGCCTCTGTTTGGTAATCAAATTCGCGTTGCTGATGTAGAGCAAAATAATCAAGAAGTTCCCATTGGTGAAGTGGGACAAATTCTGGTTAAAGGCGCAAGCGTGATGGGTGGATATCTTCATCAATTAGATCATCAATTAGATCATCAATTAGATCATCAATTAGAGGATTTTGAGAATAATGCTATTAAAGATGGCTGGTTCCATACAGGTGATTTAGGATATTGCGATCGCGATGGATATCTCTATGTGGTCAGTCGTCGTTCAGATTTGATTATTAGTGGTGGCGAAAATATTTATCCGACAGAGATAGAATCGATTTTATTAGAACATCCTGCGATCGCGGAGGTTTGTGTGGTGGGGCTTAGCGATCGCGAATGGGGCGAAGTAGTAGCCGCCGCGATCGTCGCGACAAGTCCATTATCTTTAGAGGAGGTGCGAAATTTTTGCAAACAAAAGTCCTTAGCAAGCTATAAGCATCCAAAATCTATCCATATTTGGGAATCTTTACCCAAGACCGCTTCAGGAAAGCTATTACGCCAAAAGATTCGCGAACAGTTGGTTTAAGAATCTATTTAAGAGTTGCCTTAGATCCCCCTAACAAAGGGCTACGGTGTACAAACAAGTATCTCTGTCTACGTTTGAGGGTTTAGATCCCCCCAGCCCCCTTGAAAAGGGGGGAGAATTTTCTTCTTGCCCCTTTTAAGGGGGATTGAGGGGGATCTTTTAGAACTTTTAGCACTAAAAAGTAATTCTTACAGCAAAACTCGATCAAACCCGCCACAAGAAGGGTCGCAGGGCGAAGCCCCGCAACGGGTTTTATATTTTAATTTGTGGCGGGTTTGAAAACAAATTGCTGTAAATGGTTTTTGAGTTGATGTTCTCACCGCAGGCGGGAACATCAACTCAAAAATACCAAGGTGATTGGTTACAATTGAATTAGCTTTTTACAGATTACGGATAGACATCATCATGACGTTATGGAAAATTAAATTGCTATACGATGGCGCTTGTCCTCTCTGTGTGCGCGAAGTCAATTTTTTAAAACGCAAGGACGGCGATCGCGGGTTGATTAAATTTGTCGATATTGCCGCCGATGACTATAACCCTGCGGACAATGCAGGTATAGATTTTGAGACAGCAATGGGGCGTATCCATGCAATACTGCCCAACGATGAAATCATTCAAAATGTGGAAGTATTTCGCCAAATTTATGATGTTCTTGGTATCGGCTGGATTTATGCGATTACCAAATTACCGCTTGTGGGCAGTCTAGCGGATGCCTTGTATGGCATTTGGGCAGACTATCGCCTCTTGTTAACGGGTCGCGCCAACCTCAAAACAATCCTCGCTGAACGCGAACAAAGGTTAAAAAGTTGTGATGATCGATGCGCGATCGCTAATCAACCAACATCATGATTATTACTTGGCTAGCGATCGCTGTCCTCTGCTTTGTGATTGGCTTTGCCCTCAACAAGCTTTTTCCTGCGGACTATAAATGGTTTATGCGATTGCGCCGCCCCCGATGGCTCACCTTTGAAGGCGCAATTCCCTTTATTTGGATCGCGATTTTTATTTGTGGGATTACCTCCGCCACATTCCTTTGGGAAGCCCAACCCGCCACATTTAACACATGGTTAATCATGGCTGGCTATGTAATCGTGGAAATTTCAGTTTTAGCCTATACACCAGTGATGACTCGTTTACGAAATGTAAGGGCAGGAGCGATCGCAGGAGCAGTCGGTTTTATACTAGGAATAGTTTTAACCACCCAAGTTTGGCAAATTTCCAGTTTAGCAGGATGGCTATTAATGCCATACTTACTCTGGAGTCCTGTCGGTACTTATGTAACATGGGTAATGGCAAGACTCAATCCACCTGAAATTTAGAATTGTCAAAATAATTATTAAAAGTTC
>DCSN01000239.1:0-2766 GCA_002325645.1 Pseudanabaena sp. UBA1465 | reverse complement strand
GAACTTTTAATAATTATTTTGACCGTAATTTGTATATAAACAAATCAAAATTTAAGTATGACAGTTAAGCATTTAAAAATTATTCATCAGCATAATTCATCTGTAAATCAAACATTTGAAAAAGACGGTCATGATGTCATTCAAGGTTTAACAGAAAATCCGAAGAGCTTGCCATCAAAATACTTTTATGATGATCGTGGCTCCGAATTGTTTGAGCAGATTTGTGATTTACCCGAATATTACCCCACCCGCACCGAAGCATCGATTCTCAAAGAATATGCTGATCAAATTGCAACAATTACAGGCTCCTGTGAATTAGTAGAATTGGGTAGTGGTAGCTCTACAAAAACCAACTATTTACTAAATGCCTATCAAAAAGTTGCTAACTCTTTGCTTGAAGTAATACCCGATGCTTTTAGTTATATTCCTATCGATGTAAGTGGTGGGATCCTCAAAACTACGGTCTTACATTTACAACAAAAATATCCCGATCTCAATGTTGAAGGATTGATTGGTACATACGAAGAGGCTTTAGTTTATCTAGGCAAAAATCACTTGCGATCGCGGATGATTTTCTTTTTAGGTAGCTCTATTGGTAATTTCAATGAAGCAGAATCTAATGATTTTTTAGGTAAGGTTTCCCACTCGTTAACGCAAGGAGATTATTTCCTGCTCGGCATTGATTTACAAAAGCCAAAAGATATCCTCGAAGCAGCTTATAACGATAGTCAGGAAGTAACTGCTGCTTTTAATTTGAATATGCTTGCCCATCTCAACTGGCGCTTTCAAGGAAATTTTGATCTAAATCTATTTAAACATCAAGCCATTTATAACGAAATCGATCATCAAATTGAAATGTATCTGCACGCTCAAGTAAATCATCAAGCATCGTTAGATATCCTCGATCTCAAGGTGCAGTTTCAATCAGGTGAAAGGATTCTCACCGAGATTTCACGCAAGTTTAATTTAGAGAAAGTGCAAGCTCAATTGCGATCGCAAGGTTTAGAAACCGTCAAAATCTGGACAGATCCTCAACAATGGTTTGGATTAGTTCTTTGCCAAGTTCCTCATCATTAATTTTATGAAACCACCAAATTTGCACCATTGCGATCGCCAAGAAATACTTGCTTATTTTCAAAGAGCTTGGCAAATCGAAGATAGCTTAATGAAAAGCTTGATTAATCCACAAACTTTTTATACTAACCCCGATCCCTTACGCAATTTATTAATCTTCTATTTAGGACATTCTGCTGTCTTTTATATTAATAAATTAATCAGAGTTGGTTTATTAGCAGAAAGAATTAATGCACATTTTGAAAGGCTATTTGAGATCGGAGTCGATCCCGAAAAACCTGATGAAATAGCTAATATTTTTGATAATCTTCGCCAAGCAGATGTCGCTGAAGTTTGGCAATATCGCCAGAAAGTCTATGACAAAATTAGCGAATTTATTAACACCTTGGCGATCGCCTCGCCCATTAATCCAGAGCATCCCCTTTGGGCTTTAATGATGGCGATCGAGCATCAATATATTCATATCGAAACCTCATCGATGCTGATTCGCCAATTACCTGTCGAGCAACTACAACGCCCCGACGATTGGCAATATGCCCCTGCTAATGGTTACACCAAAGAGAATGAGATGCTGGAAGTTGCAGGCGGAACTGTGCGCTTAGGTAAACCGCAAGACTCAAATATCTATGGTTGGGATATCGAATATGGCGATCGGCTAGTGAATGTTCCAACTTTTCAAGCCAGTAAATATCTGATTACTAACGGCGAGTTTCTTGATTTTGTCAAAGATGGCGGCTACGCAAATCAAAACTATTGGTCTCAACAATCATGGGCTTGGAAGGTTGAACATAACATTCAATATCCTAAATTCTGGATTCCCAATGGTGACGGCTATCAATATCGCGCCATGTTTGATGAAATTGCAATGCCCTTTGATTTTCCAGTGGAAGTCAATCATTATGAAGCGATCGCCTATTGTCAATGGAAGGGAAATCATATGCGCCTTATGAGTGAAGCTGAATGGAATCTAGCAACCTATGGCTCAGAAAATCATCCACAAATGGAAGATAACCTTGAGTTTAATCTCAATTTAAAATTCGCCTCCCCCAGTCCTGTCGGCTATATCCCACAAGCCCAAAGCCCTTCAGGGCTATACGATTTACGCGGCAATCTTTGGGAATGGCTCAGCGATCATTTAACACCACTGACAAGCTATAAACCACATCATCTCTACGAAAATTATTCCGCACCATATTTCGACACGAAGCATAATATGATGGCTGGCGGCTCATGGATTACCAGTGGAACGGAAGCCTGTAAGTATTATCGCAATTGGTTTCGTCCTAATTTCTATCAACACGCAGGTTTTAGAATCGCTCAATAGCTAGGGATGTACGCGAACGTGGTGATAGAACTAAGAAAGGATGAACGTCTTTCCTGTCCTGTCCAACCTGTGGATTGCAATCGATCCAGATGATATCTTGGCGATCGGGTATCCATAGCTTTTTTACCATTGCTCTGCGCCAAGTCTTCGCGATGTTGCCATCACTTCGCCACCATGTCGGGCTAGATCAAATTTAGCTAGTCTTTCTTCAAGAGTTAATGGCTCATCTACAGGTGTGATAACGACTTGATTATCAACAACAGATAGTTTTACTCTTTGATTTACATGGAGATGTGCTGCACGGGCGATCGCTGCGGGTAGGTGGACACCTAAATTATTGCCCCATGCTTAGTGGTGCAGAAAACTCA
>DCSN01000178.1 GCA_002325645.1 Pseudanabaena sp. UBA1465 | reverse complement strand
GCGCCGACCCTCGCTTCTTTGAAAAAAGGCGCAAAGAGCTATATTTTTTCTAATTGTCTAGTAGTACAGAATCCTTAGACAAAGCAATCTGGAGTTTACAAAAGCCTTCAATGTGGCTGCATACCTCTTGCAATTGATGCTCGGCCCACGCTTGTCCATTGCTCAAAGGTGTGTCAAAGCCATTGGCAAAAACATGGACGAGGGGATCGCCCGCATCGGGTAAAACCAATACCCAATCGCGATCGCTATAAAAAATCTTCACCCCATCGATCAATTCCATCCTCTCGCGTCCGTAAGACTCGACTAAGTGGCGCATGAGCGTACCCTTAATACTCCAAGGGCAGCGCACTATCTGCTGGCGGAAATGGCAACGGGGAAGGTGGGTGCGTACCTGCGATAGCGATCGCTTCTGGAGCGTAATCCACTCCATAATTTTGGCAATGCTAAACATGGCATCAAATCCAGGGTGAAGTTGGGGAAAGATAAAGCCCATTCCTGCCGATCCACCTAAAACCACTCCCTCGGTGCTGTGACAAGTTGCCATTAAAGCCGTCGGGTTAGCACGGGTGCGGATGACTTTGCCGCCACGTTTTTCGGCGATCAGTTCCACCATGCCCGAAGCTGACACTGGCACAACGACAGTCCCCCCATTGTGAGACATCAGCGCCATCTCCATCATTAAGCCCGTCAAGATCTCATCGCGAATCGGCTTACCCAATTCATCAATCAAGATAAATTTTTCACCATTGGCAAAAACCTGTACGCCAAAGTTGGCTCTCACCGCCTTGACGACATCGGTTAACTGCGTTAGCATTTTTTCGCGATCGACAGGCGCTGGGGCAACCTCATTGAGACTGGCATTAAGTACGACCACATCAGTGCTAAATTTGCCCAGAATTCGCGGCAGCACCGCCCCTGATACCGCATAGACATAATCAATCACGATTTTTTTGCAATCACTAAAGCGAATTGCTTCCACATCAATGTTCTTAGCAAAGCCGCTATTGTAATAATCTAAAACACGGGTGGGATAACTGATTTCACCAATTTCTTCGATTTTTGCCCTGCGAAAGTCTTCTTTAAAAAACGTGCCTTCGATCTTTTTCTCCATCGACTTATTGATGTTAATGCCGTTCGCATCAAGAAACTCGATCATTACAAAGTCATTGCGATCGGGGTGGACGCGCACATGAATGCCGCCCACAATACCAAGACTAGGAGCAATAAATCGTGAAATGGGAATCGCTGTGGCTTCTAGATTTTCCACATTAATGCCGACGGACATTAACCCCGAAATTAGCGATCGCGTCAGCATTCGGCAAATCGTGCGCTGATCTCGCGAAACCATCACATGGGAATTAGGGCGCAGGGTTGCACCATAGGCGGCTCCCAGTTTTACGGCAAATTCGGGCGTAATATCGATGTTAGCTAAGCCAGAGACGCTATGCTGTCCAAACAAATTGCGGGAAGCCATAGCTCCCCAAATCAAGTTTGTGGTTAGGGTTGCGCCCGCCTCCACATGCTTACTAGGCCAGATCCGAACATTGGGGAAAACCCTTGCCTCTTCACCAATAACCGAGTTAGAACCGACTACCGCCCCCTCCATCACATGCACGCGGCGATTGATCCGCGCATTGCGAGAAATGGTACAAGCCCAAAGATGACATTCCTCGCTGATCATGGCGCTATTGCCAATAATCGGTCGTTGTAAATCGCAATCGGAGCCAATGGTGACGCGATCGCCGATAACTGTACCTGCGGAAATTTTGGTGCGATCGCCGATGGAGCAATTGCTTCCAATCAATACAGGCGGCTCAATCTGGACAGTGGGTGAAATCTCGGTATGTTTACCAATCCATAATCCCGTGCGTAGCTGGACATAATCTAAGTCCAGATGGACTCGCCCCCTAATTGCGTCATACTGAGCCTGTCGATAGGCTTCTAGGGAGCCAATATCACACCAATAACCACTGGCAATGTAGCCATACATTGGGATCCCCTTAGCCAGTAAAAGTGGAAATAAATCATTAGAAAAGTCGCTTGGTTCGTTAGCTGGCAAAAAGCTCAGAACTTCAGGTTCCAGAATATAAATGCCTGTATTGACCGTATCGGAAAAAATTTCACTGGTTGAGGGTTTTTCTAAAAATCTTTGAATGCGATCTTCTTCATCGGTAATCACCACCCCAAAAGCCATGGGATCGCTCACCCGCCGCAAAATCAGGGTCGCCTGAGATTTTTTAGCGCGATGAAACTTGATTGCCGCCGTCAGATCAAAATCAGTAATACTATCGCCACTAATCACCATAAAGGTGCTGTCTAATAGGCTTTCTACATTCTTGACACAGCCTGCTGTCCCTAAGGGTTGATCCTCCTCAACCACATACATCATATTTACGCCAAAATCTGAACCATCTCCAAAATGTTCACGAATAACATCGGGCAGATAGTGTAAGGTAGCAATTACCTCACGGATGCCGTGACGTTTCAATAAATTGAGAATATGTTCAGTAATGGGACGATTTAGCACCGATACCATCGGTTTTGGTAAATCACAAGTAAGAGGTCGTAACCGCGTTCCCGATCCGCCTGCCATCAATACTGCTCGCATAGATCCTCCGAACGTCAATGCGTAATAGGATTAGGGTCTAGTATCGTTCAAATTTGCGATAAAGCAATGAAAATAAACCTTAATACTGCGGTCGATCTTCAAGCAAAAATTATTGTGGCTTTAGATTTTCCCTCGGCGCGTCAAGCTTTAGATCTATGCGATCGCTTGCCTCAAGTAGGTTTTTGGAAAGTAGGACTAGAGCTATTTATCGCCGATGGTAGTGCGATTTTGCAGGAACTAAAAGCCCGCAATAAAAAGATTTTTCTTGACTTAAAGCTCCATGATATTCCCAATACCGTTGCCGCCGCGACTCGCCTTGCGACCAAATACGGTGCTGATTTCCTCACAATTCACGCCTCTGGTGGTAGAGCGATGATGCAAGCGGCGCAATCTGAAGTACAGGGATCTTCCACCCAACTTTTGGCAGTGTCGCTATTAACCAGTATTTCGGCGACAGAATTAAAATTCGATCTCCAAGTCCCTCTAGAAGTCTCAGAATATGTCTCGAAATTAGTTTTACTAGCTCAAGAGAGTGGACTAACTGGCGCGGTCTGTTCACCCCATGAAGTTGCCAA
This sequence comes from Pseudanabaena sp. UBA1465, assembly GCA_002325645.1. Taxonomy (GTDB): domain Bacteria; phylum Cyanobacteriota; class Cyanobacteriia; order Pseudanabaenales; family Pseudanabaenaceae; genus Pseudanabaena. Next base: position 2,798 of record DCSN01000178.1, on the reverse strand, counting down.
TTTGCGATCGCTGCTTAAGTCAACAGGAGGGAATGATTTTTGTTTTGTGACTCCAGGGGTACGTCCTGCGGGTGCGGCTATGGGCGATCAAAGTCGCGTGATGGCTCCTAAAGAAGCGATCGCCGCAGGCGCAAATTATTTAGTAATTGGCCGACCAATTAACGCTGCCCCCGATCCTGTTTACGCTTGGGAACAAATATGTAATGAATAAATAAAGGCGGCGCATCGCGCCGCCTTTATTTATTTTAGGACTTACGCAAAATCCAAATTGCCCTCATCCCCCAACCCCTTCTCCCAGAACGGGAGAAGGGGAGTAAGAGGTTTTTCTTGTTCCCCTCTCCCTTGATGGGAGAGGGGCTAGGGGTGAGGGTTTTAGCAAATTCTGCGTAATTCGTAATTGATTAAGCAGCCACAGCTACAGGACTATCGAGCTTCTTCAATTGCTGCACTAGCAAGCTGAGGAATAAACCGACATCGGTGACAACGCCAACGGATTCCACAGAACCGCGATCGCTTAGTTTGGTGACAACGGCGGGATTGATATCCACACAAACCATCTTCACACCTGCAGGAGTCATGTTACCCACACCGATGGAATGTAGCATTGAGGACAACATCAAAATCATGTCTGCGCCGCGAATTTGTTCGCTATACAAGCGTTGGGCTTCTAGTAAATCCATTACGGTGTCAGGTAAAGGCCCGTCATCGCGAATCGAACCAGCAAGGACAAAGGGAATGTTATTGGTCACGCACTCATACATTACGCCAGTTTCCACAAAACCAGCTTCCACTGCTTTATGGATGCTGCCATAGCGACGAACGGAGTTAATCACTTTCAAGTGGTGGCGATGTCCACCTTTGACGCTAACCCCACGCTTGAGATCGACACCGAGGGAAGTTCCCATTGAGGATTGTTCCATGTCATGTACGGCGATCGCATTACCACCGAGCATTGACTGCACATAGCCTTCACGAATCAAATAAGCTAAGTGAGGAGCGCCGCCCGTATGCACAACCACAGGACCACAGGAGACGACTAATTTGCCGCCGCGATCGCGAATTTGGCGCAGTTCCCATGCGATTTGTTCGACCACAAGTTCGACGCGACGTTCGCTCGATACACCCGCACCCATGAAGGAAAATTCTTCTTTTTGGGCAGTATTTCTGGCTTCGGGTTTGCGTACTGTGCGTACACCGTCATAGCCAACTACCACGCGATCGCCGACTGCTAAATCACGCAGAAGTTTGCAAGTGGCAGTTTTGCCATCGGGGCTAATCGCGATCGCTGCATCCATGCGCTGATTAGTACAACGAATCCATTCACCATCGACACAGGCATCGGTGGGATAAATCGTACTTACATAGAAATCATCGGGAGCTACACCATCTTGCAGAACTGGCTCAAGATTGGCATCTGTAGTATCGCGATCGTGCAGAACTGCACCGATCTCAATCAATTCGCCCATGATCGTTTCCATCAAGTCATGGGATGGAGCCGAGATGCGAATCTTAGCTAGGGATGTGCTTTGACGCTGTTCACCAAGGTTAAATTCTAATACTTGGAAACTACCACCATTATCAGTGACTAAATCTAACGCTCGGTTGATGATACCTGAGTCGAGTAAATGTCCTGTTAATTCAACAATGCGAGCTTCAACGACGCTAGGTTCAACAATAGTTTGTTCACCAGCAACAGGAACTTCAATAGTTCTCAAGGTTAAGCACTTGGCGGCTCCACCTGCCTTAAGAAACTCTGTAAGCGGCGTTTCAATCACGTTAAAACCAGCATTGGTAATGCGTTGCTTGAGGCGATCGCTGATTTTATTCATCACCACATGGCGATCGACATTCACCGCATTGCAAGCGAAGTTCACCGCATCGGCTTCGTCGATCGCAATTCGCTTATCCGCAGGAACCCGCATCTCAATCAAACGATTAGAATAGGAATCAAAGGCAGGAGGATAGTAGAGTAAGTATCCACCTGTTAAAGGACAAAAACAGGTATCGAGATGGTAAAAACGATTATCAATTAATCTTAATGACAGAACTTCAACGTTTAACCATTTCGCCAAATAGGGATGGGCATCTAGCTCCGAACGGAAACCATAGCCAGCCCAGAGCCAACCACCATTGCGATCGAATAGCGCATCACCTGCACCTTCAAAGGGTAAATCCTTGGGCAATTCATGCACGGTAAAACCTTTAGACTCAAACCAAGCTTTAAAATAAGGCTCCTCACCTTGACGCTCTTTATGTAAAAAACGACTGAGTACAGCCTTATCGCCCAGTACGAGTCCCGCGTTAGCCGTAAACACCATATCTGGCCAGCCTTTTTCGGGTGTCACTAGATCCACATTGACTAAACCCTTCAGGACTCCATATAGTTTTTGCCATTGCTCCACAGCGCGATCGCGGCTTGATTTGTGAACGTTACCCTCCATCCAAGGATTGATCACATAGTCCACATCGTAGTGATCGGGCGCACACATTAAATAATTCAGTTGGGCAGTCATAGCAAATAAAAGTAAATAATTTAGAGGGAATGTGAAGTTTTTCTCATTCTTAGGTGGTAGCTACCAAAAATCACCAAGCAATGGTTAAGCTCCCAGTCTCTAATCATACCGAATACTTCATACCGCAATCCCTTGCAAAAGTTATCATCTCTTGATATATCACCTTCGTAGTTTAGTGAATGTTTCCCGCCGAAGGCGGGAAACATTGCTATAGCAAGAATTAGTGACGCACTAAAGCCAAAAAAACTGTGGCACAAGCGCAGCTTGTGCCACAGTTTTTTTGGC
>DCSN01000137.1:4531-16752 GCA_002325645.1 Pseudanabaena sp. UBA1465 | reverse complement strand
AAACTAATTTAGAATCAGTATCGCTCTGGCACAGGGATGAAATGGGGAATTGTCGAGAAGAAGAGCAACAAATTAATTGGAACTTGCAGCTTACACAGTACGCCGATTCATCGCCGTGCGGAATTAGGATATGTACTAGCAAGGGAATATTGGGGGCAGGAATTTATGACGGAAGCTGCACAAGCCGCGATCGCCTTTGGATTTCATGTGATGCACTTGCTCAGAATTCAGGCCTATTGCGCCGTTGAGAATATCGGCTCAGCAAGAGTTCTAGAGAAATCAGGAATGCAATTGGAAGGAATTTTGCATAATTATGTATTCACTAAGGAACGTCCTTGGGATGTCAAAATGTATGCAATTACGCGATCGCTTGATTTCCTTCCCTAAACAAAATAGATGCCGCAACAGAAATTGAGTCGCCCGCGTAGCGGGCGACTCAATTTAAATTACTTTAGGAGCAGCCATCAGCAAGATCTTTTCCATTAGGAATGGAAAGAGACGATGACACCAGACCGCGAGATGGCTTTGCCAACCGACCAGAATTTCGGGTGCTTCGCGCTCTAATCCAGAAATAAGAGCCTTAGCAACTTGCTTGGGAGTCATGAGGGAAACCCAGCGAAACCACTCCAAATCCTGCGCCATGTCCGTATCGGTGAGGGAAGGAAGTAAAGCAGATACTTTGATGTTGTAGGCTGCTAATTCTCCCCGCAGAGCTTGGGTGAAGCCAACGATCGCAAACTTAGTCGCAGAATAGGTCGCCATCGTTGGTGCAGCGACTTTACCCATCAAGCTCGACACGTTGACGATGTTGCCTCGACGCTGCACGGCCATCCGTCGCGCCACCATTCTAGTGATAGCGTACATACCAAGTAGATTGACTTCGATTTCCGATTGCACATCTTGAAAGCGCGATCGCAAAAATGAGGATTGATGCGCCACACCAGCACAGTTAATCAAGATATCAATCGGACCAAAATCACGCCATACCTGCGCGATCGCAATATTTACTTCAATCGTTTGCGATAGGTCTAAAGGTAGACTTACCGCTTCTGTTCCTAGATCTTCTATTTCAGAAGCTAGAGAATTTAATCGTTCTTGATCACGCGCAACTAAAATCAAGCATTTTGCACCCTGTTGAGCTAGTTCTAGGGCGATCGCTCGACCAATACCGCGCGAAGCTCCCGTAATGAGAGCTGTTTTTCCTAGTAGATTCATAAAACCTCCAATGGTGAGGTCTCACTATTTTTTACGATTGGAATTGATGCAGGTTCTCTAACCTATGCCGTTAGTACGAACCTTTGCAATGTAAATTCAATGTAAACTTTGTGAGACTTAAATCCTAACAACTCGAGATGAAGCCATTCATCAGTTTTGCGAGTTCGTGCTTAGTTCTGTCATGACATTACCTCCATTAGTAATCATGATCTGGACAGTAGCAAAAAGGAAATTTATACCAGTTTTTAACATGGGGCTAACATTACAACTGTTTTACAATTATGTAAAGTATTGTTAAATACATTTGCAATATGCTTAAGTGATAGGAATTTTAAAATGATACTAGAGAATTATTTCTAAAGAGATAGAGCGATTTGCGCTAAATCAAAAACAAAGGGAATGTTGAAAGCCGCCGCGCTTTCAACATTCCCTTTAAATCCTTAAGAGACTGTATAGTGGCGGCGGGGATCATCATAGTATTTTGGTTGCTAGCGATCGCCATAATTTTAAAATAAGAAATATCGCTGAGCCATCGGTAAAACTGAAGCAGGTTCACAGGTCAATAATTCACCATCGGCGCGGACTTCATAGGTTTCTGGATCGACATCCATAATCGGCAAAGCATCATTAAGCTTTAAATCTCGTTTGCTGATGTTACGAGTCCCTTTAACCGTAAGTACTTGTTTCTGTAAGCCTAATTGAGTAGGAATACCTCGCTCCATTGCAATTTGCGATAGGAAAGTAAAAGAAGTCTTCGCGATCGCGCCGCCATAGCTGCCAAACATTGGACGCATATAGACTGGTTGCGGTGTAGGAATACTAGCATTGGCATCACCCATCTGTGACCATGCGATAAATCCTCCCTTAATTACCATTTCGGGCTTGACCCCAAAAAAAGCAGGATGCCAGAGAACCAGATCGGCGATTTTGCCAACTTCGATCGAACCGACATATTCCGAAATCCCATGCGCGATCGCAGGATTAATCGTGTACTTAGCGATATATCTCTGAGCGCGGAAATTGTCGGATCTGTGAACTTCTGGACTAGAAAGAACGCCTCGCTGTACCTTCATTTTATGGGCAGTTTGCCAAGTTCTGATAATCACTTCGCCTACTCTACCCATTGCTTGCGAATCAGAAGAAATCATGCTAAATGCACCAAGATCATGGAGAATATCTTCAGCAGCGATCGTTTCACGACGGATTCTTGATTCCGCAAAAGATACATCTTCAGGAATGCTAGGATCAAGATGGTGACAGACCATCAGCATATCGAGATGTTCATCAAGCGTGTTTAAGGTATAGGGACGAGTGGGATTAGTGGAAGAAGGAAGAACATTTGCTTCACCGCAAATCTTGATGATGTCGGGAGCATGACCGCCGCCAGCGCCCTCAGTGTGATAAGTATGAATCACACGATTTTTGAAAGCGGCGATCGTATCTTCCACAAATCCTGCTTCGTTCAGCGTATCCGTATGAATCGCAACCTGCACATCGTACTCATCAGCAACGCCCAAGCAAGTATCAATCGTAGCTGGGGTCGTCCCCCAATCTTCATGGAGTTTCAAGCCGATCGCCCCTGCTTCCACCTGTTCTACCAATCCTTCAGGCTTGCTGCTATTGCCTTTGCCGAGAAATCCTAAATTCATCGGGAAAGCCTCAGCAGCTTGTAACATCCGATACATATTCCAAGGGCCAGGGGTGCAAGTAGTGGCATTTGTGCCAACGGCGGGCCCTGTACCACCACCGATCATCGTCGTGATCCCAGAGGCGATCGCTACTTCAATTTGTTGTGGACAGATAAAATGAATATGTGTATCAATGCCGCCTGCGGTGAGAATCCTTCCCTCTCCTGCGATAATTTCTGTACCTGCACCGATGATAATGTTTACATTGTCCTGAATATAAGGATTTCCTGCCTTCCCGATCGCCACAATCTTGCCATCTTTAATGCCCACATCTGCCTTCACCACGCCCCACCAATCCAGAATTAAGGCATTGGTAATCGCCACATCCACGGCTCCATTAGCATTAGTAATTGGCGATTGTCCCATGCCATCGCGGATCACTTTACCGCCGCCAAATTTGACCTCATCGCCATAGCTGGTATAGTCCCGTTCTACTTCGATAAATAATTCAGTATCCGCTAAGCGAACTTTATCGCCAACGGTTGCGCCATAGGTTTCCGCGTAAGCACGGCGTGACATTCTATAACTCATATTGTTTAATTCTCCAACTTGCCTTCGACTAGAGCATTAAATCCATAAATCTCGCGAGTACCCACATAGGGAACTAGGTTTACTTCCTTCTCATCCCCTGGTTCAAAGCGGATCGAAGTCCCAGCAGGAATATCAAGGTGTGTACCTTTGGCGCGATCGCGATCAAATATCAAAGCCCGATTGGTTTCGTAAAAATGATAATGCGAACCAACTTGGATCGGGCGATCGCCTGAATTAGCCACTTTGAGCGTAATCACTTCACGCCCAGCATTTAATTCAATATCACCTTCTTGAGTAATGATTTCACCAACAATCATAGATTTGTCTCCATTGTTACTTAATTAAGATGTAGTGAGAAGTGCTACATCCTAGATGTTGAGAATCTGAGCAGCAGTTAAGTCTAGTTCAGGAAAAGTCCGCGAATTAATTTTGTCATCTCCTGTAAATCTAGTTGTTTGATATTTACCATTTTCATCTAGCAAATTTACAAATACTGACTTTTTCTTCGGATTTCCCAAGAAATTACGGCTACCATTTGCCAAGTAATCAATAATCCAATATTCACTAATTCCCATATTTTGATATTCTTCAAACTTGTCAATATAGTCATCTTCCCAATTGCTAGAAACTACTTCAACAGCTAACTGAAGTGGTTCTATGAAAGCAGAGTAGTCAGATGGATTAGAGCGCCAAATATTGCGGTTAACAACACTGAGATCAGGGACTCTACCCTGTGATGAGCTATCATTTCTGGCAGTTTTGATGCTTACATTCTGTCTCACAACAAAATTTAAATCTAGCCGATCAATTTCGCCGTCAAATTTTTTGTAGATGAAAGCAACGATGTCTTCATGTTGTCTCGTGTTTGCCACAACGATTATTTCTCCATCAACAAGCTCATAACGTCCATCTGTGGGACAAATTTGTAGAAACTTTTCAAAGCTTAACTTGGGTTTTGACTCTACTGCTTTTTGTTCATTATGTATTTCAGCGATCGCCATCATCTCAAACCTCCATAGCTAAATTAGCGAATAGGATTATGTACTGTCACAAGTTTAGTTCCATCGGGAAAAGTTGCTTCCACTTGCACATCGTGGATCATTTCGGGGATGCCTTCCATCACATCATCACGGGTGAGCAAAGTTGCACCATAGGACATTAGCTCGGCAACTGTACGACCTTCCCTTGCTCCTTCTAAAATCTCCGCAGTGATAAAAGCGATCGCTTCAGGATAATTTAACTTCAAACCCTTGGCTTTACGACGCTCTGCTAATAATGCAGCCGTAAAAATTAGCAATTTATCTTTTTCTTGAGGCGTAAGTTGCATGAATATCTACCAAACTCTAGGTACACATATTGCTCTATCCCTATAGGATACACGCAAAAGCTGCCAAATTTGTTGAAACCATTTACGCGCATCACTAGATGAGTCTCCACAATAGCGGCAAACTAGACCAGCCAGCGATCGCGTAACTCCTGCCATTCCCTGATAATTGCCCTGTTCCCAAGTGGAACGAATGCGCGTAATTATTTCAGGCTCTACGGTTGCACCCACGAATATGAAACTAGCCGCGATCGCATAATTATTTAATCCATTAGGACTTCCTAACATTTCGGTATTTCCATTGACATATTGCCGATCAATCCATAGGGGAATTTGGTCGCGCCATACCTCCGTATGCGATCGCCAATTACCATCAATAAACTTTTCGCCTCTTGCAGTGCGCCCAAATCTGACAATTTCCCACATCGTAAAAGTTGCATTTTCTCCAAGTTCGATTCTGGTGGTTTGCCGATATTGTGATTCGGCAAAGACGATCGTTTCCTGTGGGAACCATTCTAAACTTGCGCCTTGATCAATCTGAATATGGATATTTTGTGAAGATTCCGCACCAGTACTGCGATAAATTTTACTGGCGGTTGCAGTGGTCAGTAAGGCTTGAGTATTGGCTTGGAGATGGATTTTCGCAGATAGGCGATCGCCTCCCACTAAACCACCAGCCGTATGCAAGAGAATGCAATGACAAACTTCTTCACCTTCTGGATAAAGCGATCGCTGAATTTTCCACGGTGCAACGGTATAACTACGGGTTAATACAGTTTGCTGATTCCGTTTGACAAATTCTAATTCTAATTCTCCCGACCAAGGTGCAGCCATGGAAATATTTTAATTAAATTCGTTCAGTAGGAAACATAGCATCTAATTGGCGATCGAAACCACCTTAAAACAAACAAGTGGAGGCGCAATGCGCCTCCACTTGTATAACTATTATGACGGCGTGCTGCGCCAAGAGCATTACATCGTCAAAGATTTCGAGCGTTAGTTAAAAAGAGTAGGAATACCACTAGGACGTAAATCTTTGAAATCTAAGATCTTACGAACTACATCAACGGTAGTTTGACTATCGTTGATAGAGATCAAGGAACTTAGTTGACCTGGTAAAACCTGCATCACAGGAGGTAAATCCTGTTTAAAGACACTGATCGAGCGTTCCAGTAGAGACTGCTCACCCCTAGAAAAAGCATTAGTGTAACTGCACTGTGTTGGGGCTTGAGGTAAGCCTGCAACATTAAAGAGATTGGTGGGAATATCCTTTGATGTGGTCAGGAATCTAGCAACTGTTTTGTTAACCACAGTTGTAGTTTGAATTTGGGTGAAGTAGTCATAGACCCTGACATTATTATCAATCCGTCCGACTCGTTGAGAGTCGATCCCAGAGACGGTTCGCAACGTGCCGTAGCCTGAGGGATCGTTAGGTAAAACCAAGCTGATGGTTGAGAAATCCTTGAGCAACTGTACTTCGGTATAACCCAAGGCACGATTTTGCAGATCAAACAAACGCACAACTAGGCGATCGCCGGGGTTAAGTCCGCGAATAAATGTGGCGCGTTGATTAACCGCAAAGCGATAGTCACCGATAAAGCGCTCTTGGAGAAATCCATTAGAACGCTTAGATTTGATCGATACCCGCGCAATTACTTGAGATAGGCGGGCTGGGGACTGTAAAACCGCGAGGCTAAAATGTCCGCGATGGGGATTTTTCTTGGATAGCTCAGCGCCATCACGATATTTGCAATTCTTCCGATCCTTGCGATCGTCATCATCATCATCATCATCACGATCATTTCTACGATTGTCGGAATTACGGTTCCCATCCTTGTTATCAGTTCTACGGTTATCCGAACGATCCTTTCGATTCTTGTCATCCCTACGATCACCGTTATTCCCCTTACGATCTGAACTGTCGCAATCATAGTCATCGTCCTCATCATCATCATCATCATTATTTTGATTAGAGACAAGGGGCTTGATCTTCTGAGATTGGACAGTCGAGGTTTGGATAGTCGAGGTTTGGGAAGATGTGGTTTGTGAGACGGTCTGTGAACCATTAGAAATGCCCAAATCGCGATCGGACGTTCCTAAATTATTGGAATTATTGATTGTGTTTGTATTGGCGGTGGTCGAAGTAGTGCGGCTGGCAATTACTTCCGATGCTCTGATGGTCGTGATTGATGAGAAAGATTTAATTTCTTCAATTTCAAATCTCGCATCCTTAGTGCCATTAGGTAAATCATAGCGAACGATGGTAATTGCCTTGAGATCACCATTGTAAATATCATCTAGGGAAATTCTTTCACTCAGGCTACTTAGAGAAATTGATTCAACGGGAGCAAAGTAGCGACCTGCTTGTTTACTGATCTGCCTCGCGCCAGAGTTGGTATAAACTTCACGCCATTCTCCTGCGCGGCGTACATAAAGCTGATAAACCACATTGGCATAGGTTGTGGTTGGCTTATTAGCGATATCAAACAAGATGCCAATACTTGAGAGGTTGCCCGAATTATCAAGGAGTTTCAACAGTTTTACTCCTGTTTGCCAGTCCTGTGGAACCTGAGCAACAATTTGGGGAATAGCTGGTGCAGCGATCGCTTCTAAAGTATGGATAAAAGGTGCAGTGGCGAGGGTTGCAGCCAGCAAAGATAAAGAAGTTCTTTGAAAAGTGTTACTTAGTTGCTTCCGAAATTTTTTCTGAAAAATACTCATTGCGATTTATTCCTAGCTTAATTTACTGCATGATTTACTAGAAAACAGATTTCTGCGATGCAGCTTTGCCGCGCCACAGAAATCTGTTCCTGATTCTACGAATCAGACGTTCAAATCTTTAATTTTGTTTCAAATTACCCAGAATAGATATGGCAAAGCAACTTTTGCCTAGGACATAAAACTAGAAGATGAGTTGCAGCGCTTTGCGCCGCCACTCATCTTCTGATTTTATAAAAATCTCGATATTTGAATTTGCGCCCAAAAATTTTGTAAATGATCGCCGATGGTGGCGCTTGGAAATCTTGACTGATTTTGCCATTTATCTAGCAACAAATGACCCATTGGCGTAAGCCGAAAGCTATCGGTGATGCCTTGTCCGTCAACTTCACGGCGCAATATACCAACTTGAATTAACCATAACAGGGCATTTTCAGTAATGATTAAATTAGTCGAGCTATTTAGATACTGATTCTTGACACCTTCATTACCAGCGATCGCGCGTAAGTTGATCCCCTGTGTCGCCATATCAGCAAATAATTTCACAGTAAATGGCGCACAGCGCACCGCAATTTCTGCTCTTTGTAATATGTAAAGTTCAGCCTCAGTAAAGTCTTTAAAATCTCTTTTATTATTGTTTTGAGTTGGTTGGGGCAGAATTTCGATAGACATGAATTTTTTCTGATTTTTATTGTATTTTTATTTTTTTAGTTAGGGCTTACGCAATAACCCTGTAATAAATCACGCGCTAAAAGCCTAAACCCATTCAAACTGTTTGATCTGAAGAATATTTTAGTCAGTTAAAACTGACTAAAATATTTCTTAAAATTGCTATTAACCCTTTTTAACGGGTTTTAGCTTTGAGCCATGAGATTGATCTCATGGCTTATCCCGAACTCATGTTAAGTACTACCAGTTTAGTTATAGCCAAATTGTCTCAAAAATAAACCAAAAAAGGCAGCACAAAGCGCTACCCCTTTTGGTTTATTTTTGGAGATGGAAAGAGAAGGGGGGTTAATTATATTTTTTTGGATCTTTCTTTTCTTTCTTTTCTGAAGGATCTTTTTTCGGCTTTTTGGATTCTTTGTTGCTCTTTTGTTCTTTTGACATGATTTTCTCCAATGCGTATCAAATGCGTATCAAAGATGATAGGACAAGTGGATCTCGACACTAGTTACTATCACCATTTATAACTATTCTAACCTAACCATCAACAATCTGCGAGATTGCCAACGCTCAGGAGTGATGGCAATCCAATAGGGTGAAGCGAGATTAAAGGCGATCGTTTTATATTTAGGTCAATAGCTGCAAATAGCTAAATATCGAGCTAGAGAGCGATCGCAATGATGACTACTAATCCCAAAATGCACTCTCACACAAGCAATGCCTTCGCAATGGGGATGGCTTTAAAAAAAATGTACGAAATGGGACGTAAAGATTTTGATTCGGAAAACTTTTCTGGACTAAAGTTATCTTGCTGCAAGCTAACCGCAATCAATTTAACCAGTTCCGATCTGCGAGATGCCGATCTTGACCTTACAGACTTAAGCAAATCTGATTTGCGAGGAGCAAATTTAGAAGGAGCGAGCCTCAGCTTTAGCAATCTAAGTAATGCCGATTTGAGCAATGCTAATTTAATGGGCGTAAATCTGGGGGGAGCCGATTTAAGTGGAGCGATTCTGAGGGGGACGATCCTGAAAAATGCGAACTTAAGAGGCGTAAATCTGAGTAACGCTCATCTTGAATTTGCAGATCTGCGAGACACAGACTTAACGGGTGCTAACTGCTTTTCCGCCAACCTAAGCTATGCCAATTTAGAAAATGCTAATCTGACTGACACAAATCTGAACAATATAAATATTTTAAGAAGTAATCTTACCAATACATTGTTAGAAGGGGCGAACTTGAATAATACGAATTCGGGAGAGATATAATATCTCAAATATATCACTAAAAAATTTTAAAATAATCTTTAAATGTTTATATAGCTGTGATCGATTGCATTAGGACGCAAAAACAAGCTGATCAAACTTTTTTCTTGATTTAGGTTTAAGCGCAAAGCGTTGTAAGTAATATTTGTTGCAAAAATGTGATAGCTTATAAACATTGGGAATAGAACAAGTGAAAATTATTGTAAGAAATACAAATCACGACAAAATAAACCAACTTTGGTAATTATTTATTTTGGCTTAGGGGGCTAAAATTATAAAAAATATTTATGTGCAAATAAATAGCCGCAGCTATTTGCGTGATGTCATGGTCACAAATGATTGACGGTTACGCCCATAATTAATGGTTCTGCACATTTCAAGAATGTCTCATATTCATGCTCCCCCATGAATCAAGAGACAGGTCGTAAGGCATATTTGTCGATCGCTTCATACCAAGATATTTATGCCTTGCTTTTTACTATAATCTCTCACAAGATTTTAACCTATAAGTTGGGTAGCCCCAAATAGGTGAGGATAGGCGGAGCGAAGTGCCGCCTATCCTCACCATATAAAATTATCGCCATTCTCGTTAGGACAAATCAAAACCCGAATAGTGAGAGGCGGCGCGATGCGCCGCCTCTCACTATTTCAATATTAGGTACTGATGTTACGCGGAGGTTTTTAAAACCCTCTCCCCTAGCCCCTCTCCCAAAGGGCGAGGGGAACCAGATTTTACTCCTCCTCGCCCTCTGGGCGAGGAGGCTGGGAGGAGAGGGCGATCTTCTATCCATGTAACATCAGTTAGGTAGAAAAAATTGATCGCGACATAATCATTTATAGATAGAAAAACTTTAGTAAAACTCATGGTAATGTCTCCCTACGGTTCTTGGAAATCGCCAATTAGTTCTGATTTGATTGTTTCTAGTAGTATTCGTCTCGGCGCGATCGCCATTGATGGTGGTTATGTCTATTGGAATGAGGGCAGACCGACGGAAGGGGGGCGCAATGTGATTATGCGCTGCGACAGCGAAGGCAACTATCGCGAAATGACTCCTGCTACCTTAAACGTGCGATCGCTAGTTCATGAATATGGCGGCGGCGAATATTTAGTGGATGATGGGAGGATTTATTTCTCTAACTTTAGCGATCGCTGTATCTATCGCAAAGTTGGCGGCGGCTCTTGCAAACCCTTAACCATTGAGAGTGCCTATCGTTATGCAGATTTTGTGTGGAGTCGGCTCTATGGCAAATTGATTTGTGTACGCGAAGATCACACCGCAGGCGGCGAGCCGATTAATACCTTAGTGGCGGTAAATACCAGCAATGGGGAAGATATTCAAGTATTAGTTGCGGGTGCAGACTTTTATGCTTCGCCCTGTTTAAATTCAACGGGCGACAAATTGGCTTGGATTAGTTGGCATCATCCGAATATGCCTTGGGATGGAACGGAACTATGGGTTGCCGATTTAGTGGAATCAGAATTTGGGGTTCTCGCGATTCAAAATCCGCAATTAGTGGCTGGTGGTGAACATGAATCGATTTTTCAGCCTCGATGGTCGCCTGATGGCAATCTCTATTTTGTCAGCGATCGCACTGGTTGGTGGAATCTCTATAGTGCCGTAGATAATCTTGCGATTCAAGCTCTTGCACCGATGGAAGCGGAATTTGGCTTGCCGCAATGGGTCTTTGGGATGTCCACCTATGACTTTACTGGCGATGGTAGAATTCTCTGCTCCTATACGCAGCATGGTCAATCCCATTTAGCAATTCTCGATCCTGCGAATATCGAAGCAGGTTTACAAGAAATTGCATTACCCTTTACTTCTATTTCAGGAATCCATTGCGAAGGCGATCGCGCTGTCTTTCATGGTGGCGCAGCGACAGAACCGACCGCGATCGTTTTGTTAGATGTCACCCAGGGAACTTGGCAAAAAGTGCGGGTTGCTTCTGCCTTACAGCTTGATCCCGAATATATTTCGGCGGCACAGCCTGTGGAATTTCCTACCGAACATGGGAAGACGGCTCATGGGTTATTCTATCCACCCAAAAACAAAGACTTCCAAGCCGAATTTAATCAGAAACCACCGCTATTAGTCAAAAGTCATGGGGGCCCCACCGCATCCACTTCAGGCAGTTTGAGCCTCGGCATTCAATATTGGACGAGTCGCGGCTTTGCGGTGCTAGATGTCAACTATGGCGGCAGCACTGGCTATGGGCGCGAATATCGCGATCGCCTCAAGGGTAACTGGGGCATTGTCGATGTCGATGATTGCGCTAACGGGGCAAAATTCCTTGCGGATAAGGGTTTAGTCGATGGCGATCGCTTAGCGATTTCGGGCGGCAGTGCTGGCGGCTACACCACTCTTTGCGCCTTGACCTTCCGCGATGATTTCAAAGCAGGGGCAAGTCATTACGGCATTTGCGATCTCGAAGCCTTAGCTACCGACACCCATAAATTTGAATCCCGCTATCTCGATAGTTTGATCGGCAAATATCCTGAACAAAAGGATTTATATATTCAGCGATCGCCTATCCATTTCACCGACAAGCTATCCTGCGCGATCGCCTTTTTCCAAGGCTTAGAAGATAAAGTCGTGCCGCCCAATCAAGCGGAAATGATGGTGGATGCTTTACGCAAAAAAGGTTTACCCGTTGCCTATGTTCCCTTTGAAGGCGAACAGCATGGCTTCCGTAAAGCTGAAAATATCAAACGAGCGCTAGATGGTGAGTTCTATTTCTATTCTCAGATTTTTAGATTTACCCCTGCCGATGAAATTGAGGCGATCGCGATCGAAAACAGAAAATAAAGTAGTG
>DCSN01000137.1:1601-4481 GCA_002325645.1 Pseudanabaena sp. UBA1465 | reverse complement strand
CACTACTTTATTTTCTGTTTTCGTAAAGTTTTTAAAATCTTGATAAGTGTTAAAAATTACTAGCTAAACTAAATAAACAAATTGCTAGAGTGCAATGATAGAAGACCGCCGTTAATAAAATTGATTGAAATTAGTAAATATTTATGGATAGTACATTAGCGATCGCCTATCTTGGGACATTAGTAGTCCTACTAGCTGGCGTTATTTGGTTAGTGGTTCGCCAAATTGTGAAGGCGCGTAGTTTGGAAAATGTAATTTCTGAGCTACAACCAAAGCTGCAAAAAGAAAAAGGCACACCTGAGGACTATTATCAGCTTGGTAGTGTTTATCTGCGAAAAAAACTCTATGCTCAAGCGATCGCCTTGTTTAATAAGGCTTTGAAGGAAGGCGGCGAAAATATTCCCGAAGTTTATAATGCGCTGGGATTTTCCTATTTTTCTCAAGATCAGTACGATCTTGCCATCAAAAATTATAAAGAGGCGATCGCCTTGCAAGATGGCTATGTGACGGCTCTCAATAATTTGGGTCACGCCTACGAGAAGAAAAAGCTACTTCCTCAAGCGATCGACATGTATGAGCAGGTGTTGAAGCTAGATGAAAAAAATGAAACTGCCAATCGCCGCGTAACTTCTTTACGCAAGCAAGTTGTGTCAACTACCTAAAAAAAAGGAGGCTACGCCTCCTTTTTTTTTATTTTTTATAGCTTGGACTCAATCAAGCCGCCACCCAGCAGCAAGTCACCACGATAAAACACTGCCGCCTGTCCAGGTGCAATACTAAATTGGGGTTCATCGAAAATAATCCTTGCGCGATCGCCTGCTAAGGGCATCACCGTCGCTCCCGCAGGAACAGTACGATAACGCACTTGTACTTCCGCGTGGAAGGGGACATTCATGGCAGCGATCGATACCCAATTTACTTGACTGATCGTGCATTCCTTGTCATGGGCTTCCGCGCGATCGCCTACAACCACTTCATTTTTAATGGGGTCAAGGGCAACTACATAAAGGGGATTCGCTGCCGCTACGCCTAAACCTTTGCGTTGACCAATGGTGTAATGATATGTGCCATCATGTTCACCCAAAACATTCCCGTTAGTATCCACAATCTTGCCTTGGACGGGGGTGAGATATTTATCAAGGAATGCTTTCATGGAGCCATTGGCTTCTACAAGGCACAAGTCCATACTTTCGGGCTTTTCCGCCGTAGCTAGACCAAAATCCGCCGCAATTTTCCGAGTTTCCGCCTTAGTAGTATCGCCTAGCGGAAAGATGCAGCAACTTAATTCTTCTTGTCCAACTTCATAGAGAAAATAGGATTGATCCTTAGTGTCATCCACAGCGCGGCGCAATTCATAACGCCCTGACTCAGGATTAAAACTCAGCTTGGCATAATGCCCCGTCGCAATTTTATTGATCCCCCATTTTTCGCGAGCATAGGTCATCATTGGGGTGAACTTCACGGCTTTGTTGCAGCGTGAGCAGGGCAGAGGTGTGGACCCTGCGGCGTAGCCAGTAACGAGATAGTTAATAATGCTTTGTTCAAACACATCGCGGCTATCGACAATTTCATGATGGATGCCTAATTCTTCGCATAGACGCGCCGCATCGACCATGCCCTCTGAGCAGCATTGTCCTTTGCCTCGCATTAGCCACAGCGTTAACCCTGTGACATCATATCCTGCGCGGTGCAATAGGGCGGCGGCAACGGAACTATCAACTCCGCCTGATAATCCGACAACGACTTTTTCGGCTTGTTTTTCTATGTTTGGCACTATGTTTGACATTTGTTGCGATCGAACCACTCAATCTAACACTCGATCTCAATTGTAACTGTTCTGTTGCAATGCTTGATGGGATTAAATTTTGAAAAAGCTTGCGAAGCAAGCTTTTTCAAAATTTTAGGACTTACGCAAATTGAAAAATGCCCTCATCCCCTTCTCCCAAGACAGGAGAAGGGGAGCAAGAGGTTTTTCTTGTTCCCCTCTTCCAAAAAGGGAGAGGGGCTAGGGGTGAGGGTCTGAGCAACTTCTGCGTAAGTCCTTAATTTATCTGGGTTTTAAGAAAGCGCAACGCGCTGTAATTTAATAATCGTAGGGATTTTTAGGCTCAGCGATCGCCGTAAGATTACTTGCCACAATCACAACCTGACGCTTGCCATTGGTCGTTTCTACATCCGCTTGACCTTCGATTTGCAACCAGCGATCTTGAGGATAGTTAGCGCGACTCTCGGTAATTCTGATGGGCAAGCTCACAGGATACACATCAGCAGCGCAGCAGGTAATCACAAACCGCGTCAACAAAATCATATTGTCAGGCTGATCAGGAGCATGGACGACAAAACCTGTGATTTTTACCTTCTGTCCCTTATAGGCATCTGGCTCAGGATAAGCGCTGATCGTGCGTACCCATTCTACGAGGGTGCGTTCTTCAGGACGATTACTGGCGCGAAAAGATTTGGGAATAGTTCTCGCATCGGCAATGTTTTCAATTACGCCCCGATGAATCGCTTTTTCACTAGTGAAAGGTCGAGGATTGATACATAGCGCAATAATTGCCACAATCAAAAGTAAGCTGCTGCTCAAGGATGGCTTGATCAGATTAACGTGTTGTTGATTGTTGGTATAGCCGCGCCGCCGTTTTGCCACCCGCCAAGCCTCTGCACCGCCAACAAAAATCAGCCCTAAACCCGCGATCGCTGTTAAAGGAATGTAGTTGGGATGCACTAACAGATATAGTTGCTCTGATAACCAGAGCTTTGTGAGGGCAATTCCCCAAGCCGCGATCGCGCAGGATTCGAGCCAAGGTAAAAACTTCTGCCAGTAAGTAGACATACGCGAAGAATTGGCGGATCGGGATGACATGGGGAAAATTTACGAAA
>DCSN01000137.1:0-1526 GCA_002325645.1 Pseudanabaena sp. UBA1465 | reverse complement strand
AGCAAGCTTTTTTAAAATTTGTCTGGATTTTATCTCTTCGTATACTAACTCGAAGTGACATTAGAACGTAGTTCTAAGCCCAACACCTGAGTATGTGCGCCCCTTGCTTGAGTTACGCCGATGGTGCGCTCGGAAGCCTCGATCATGGGGCGGCGCAGGCTCACCACGATGAACTGGGCGAGATTGGCTTGCTTGCGTACCATTTTCGATAGGCGTTCCACATTCGCCCCATCAAGGAACATATCCACCTCATCGAAGGCATAGAAAGGTGAGGGACGATAGCGCTGGAGGGCAAAGATAAAACTAAGGGCAGTGAGGGACTTTTCACCGCCAGACATAGAGGCGAGATGCTGGACGGGCTTACCTTTGGGGTGAGCAACCAGAGTTAAACCACCACTAAGAGGTGCATTAGGATTTTCTAATTGCAGATAGCCATCGCCATCGGAGAGTTCCGCAAAAATTTCTTTGAAATGTCCATTAACGGCATCAAAGGCTTGCATGAAGGCGCGTTGACGCAAAGTAGTAAAGTTCTCAATTCTAATTAAAAGTTCAGTACGTTCTTGATTGAGGGTTTCGAGACGGCTACTCAGTTCTTCGAGACGTTGGGATGTGGCTTCGTATTCAGCGATCGCCATCATGTTGACGGGTTCCATGCCCTGAATTCGCTTGAGCAGGCGGCGCTGCTCTAGTTGCAACTGTTCGAGGGTCATTGATTCAGGAACTTCAGGCACAATATCGGGAAGTTCGATTTGATCAAGTTGTTCAGTAAATTGAGCAATTTGTTGTTCTAGTTCCGCTTGACGTTCACGATTTTTTTGTAACTGCCATTCCTGTTGTTGCTGTTGTTGCTGTTGGGCGCGAAGCGATCGCTCCGCCGCATCACGTTCCTGTTTCGCCGCACCAATGGTTTGTTCGAGAACTTCTAAACGCGATTGGTAAGAGGCGATCGCATTTTCCGTTTGTTTAATTTGATTTTGGATTTGGGCGGCATTGTTGATTAGTTCTGTTTGAGTGTTACGCAGTTCTTGGAGACGGGTTTGGCGTTGCGCCATTTTTTCGAGAGCAAGCTTATGTTGATTCTCTAATTCACCTAACTGTTGTTTCGCGGTTCGCAATTCAATTTCTGCACTATTTAATAATGCTTCCTGACCCTGTAAAGCTTCCTGTGCTTGTAACCAACGGGTATGGGTTCCAGACTTTTCTAGTTCTGTAAGTTCGGCGCGTTTAACTAGTAGCTTAGCTTCTAGTTCAGCAATATTGCCATCGAGGGTATTCAGTTGAGATTGCCCGATTTCGATCGCAGCGCGAGTTTGTTGAATTTGGTCTTGGAGACGGGTGCGATCGCGGCTGTTGCGTTCGATTTGTTCATAGATGCGATCGCGTTTGAGTTGAGCTTCACGATGGGTAGTTCTGGCGGATTGCAATTGCTCTTCATACTTAGCAATCCCTGTTAATGCGCCGCGCAAACGCTGATTTAGTCTCGTCAACATTTGATCGATTTCTAACAGGCGATCGCGCAGTTGCTT
>DCSN01000097.1 GCA_002325645.1 Pseudanabaena sp. UBA1465 | reverse complement strand
TGTGACACCCCATCATCTGCTGAATATCAAAACCGTCGCCTCCCGTCGTGAGAATATGCTATGGTTTCGCATCCCACCAAAGATTTACTTCAAATCGGGCTGTTTACCTGTGGCGCTGCGGGATCTGGCAGGCAAAAAACGCGCTCTGATTATTACCGATCGCCCTTTATTTGAACTCGGTTTGATCAAAGAAGTCACTGATAGTTTGGAAGAAATCGGCATCGCCCACTATACCTTTTATGATGTCGAACCCGATCCTTCCTTAGCCACAGTTAACAAAGGTTTGGAAATCTGCAATAGCTTCCATCCCGATGTAATTATTGCCTTTGGTGGTGGATCGCCGATGGATGCCGCCAAGGTGATGTGGTTGATGTACGAACATCCTGAGATTGAGTTTGAAGGATTGGCGATGCGGTTTATGGATATTCGCAAGCGTGTCTATGAGCTTCCACCCTTGGGCGGAAAAGCAATCATGGTATCAATTCCCACCACATCGGGAACTGGTTCAGAAGTTACACCTTTTGCGGTGGTGAAAGATGAGAAATCTGGCATCAAATATCCCCTTGCCGATTATGCTTTGACTCCGAATATTGCGATCGTTGATCCAGAATTAACGATGCATATGCCCAAGCGACTCACAGCCTATGGCGGCATTGATGCGCTGACTCATGCGATCGAAGCTTACGTTTCGGTATTGGCTTCTGAATATACAAATGGATTAGCACTAGAAGCGATTCGTCTGTTGTTCAAATATCTGCCCAGTGCTTACAAAAAAGGTGCGAATGATCCGAAAGCACGGGAAAAAGTCCATTATGCTGCGACGATCGCCGGCATGGCATTTGCTAACGCTTTCTTAGGGATTTGTCATTCCATAGCGCACCAGTTAGGCGGAACTTGTCACATTCCGCATGGTTTAGCAAACGCGCTGATGATTTCCCATGTGATTCGTTACAATGCAACAGATGTTCCATTTAAGCAAGCGATTTTCTCGCAGAACAAATATCCCAATAGTAAGTGGCGCTATGCGCGGATTGCGGACTATCTAAATTTGGGTGGTGAGAATGAAGAGGAAAAAGTGGTGAAGTTGATTGAGGCTGTGGAAGATCTAAAACGTCAAGTTGATATTCCTGACACAATTCAAGAGGTACTCTCAGCCCAAGGTGTCAGCGATGACTTTTTCTTGGCGCGTGTCGAAGAAATGGCAGATCAGGCTTTTGACGATCAATGCACAGGCGCAAATCCTCGCTATCCTCTGATTGAAGATCTCAAGCAGTTGATGATGCAAGCCTATTCTCATACAGCACTTGGCATTCTAACTAAAACTAAATAGTTTTTGTAAAAGGGTGTTCGAGAATTAGAGATAGTGCCGTAATATCAAGTCCGTTAGCAACAGACTTGATATTACGGGATGGGATCACACCTAATCCAATATAGTAAGAGTTAAAAAATGTTAAGAAACCAGAGATTATGTAGATCAGCTAATTAATTGATGTATAATGTAGTCAATCAATTTTTAAATCCTGGATAATTATCATGGTACAAAATACAAAATTTCAAGCATATGCCTCTTTAAAGGTAGGCGAAAAACTCCAACAATGGGAATACGAACCAGCCCCTTTATCTCGCAATGATGTGGAGGTTGAGGTTACTCACAATGGGTTGTGTCACACCGATATTCACATGAGGGATAACGACTGGAATGTGAGTAAATTTCCCCTCGTAGCAGGTCATGAAGTAGTCGGAAATGTTACCCAACTTGGGGAAGAAGTTACTGGTTTGCAAATCGGCGATCGCGTCGGTTTTGGGTGGATTCGTAATTCTTGTCGAGTCTGTGACGCTTGTTTACGGGGAGAAGAAAACGTTTGTCGCCAAGGCTATACAGGATTAATTGTGGGGAATCATGGCGGCTTTGCGAACAAATTACGAGTTTCCGCTGATTTTGCCTACAAAATACCTGATGGTTTAGATTCTGCCAGTGCAGCCCCCCTATTATGTGCTGGAATTACGGTTTATAGCCCCTTACGCACCTATATCAAATATCCGGGGGCAAAAGTGGGAGTGGTGGGGATTGGAGGATTAGGACATCTGGCGATTAAATTTGCCCGTGCAATGGGAGCAGAAGTTACTGCTTTTTCCACATCTCCTGATAAAGAAGCTGAAGCTAAAGAATTTGGGGCGCATCATTTCTGTAATTGGAAAAATGCCGAACAAATCAAAGAAGCAAGTGCTACGCAAGATCTACTTTTAAGTACAGTTTCCTCGGAAATTGATTGGGAGCAAGCCTTTGGTTTATTAGCAAAGAACGGAGTTTTATGCTTGGCGGGGCTTCCTGTTTCTATCCTGAATATTCCCTTACTTTCTTTAGTATTTGATCAAAAAGCGATCGCAGGTAGTGTAGTTGGTGGACGGCGTTTTATGAAAGAAATGCTGGAATTTGCCGCCCTTCACCAAATTAAACCGATGATTGAAACGATGCCGATTTCGCAGATTAATGAAGCAATGGATAAAGTAGTAGCAAATAAAGCTCGTTATCGAATTGTTTTAGTTTAATCATTAGGGTGCGTG
>DCSN01000005.1:15511-16011 GCA_002325645.1 Pseudanabaena sp. UBA1465 | reverse complement strand
TTATATAATTGATAATGATTACGACCGCGTTCCTTAGCTCGAAACATTGCTGTATCAGCATTTTTCATTAAAGTCTCTTCATCCATGCCATCATTGGGATAAAGACTAATGCCAATACTTGTACCAATATACAAAGCCATTTCCTCGACAAAGAAGGGACTCTCAAAGGATTGTAAAATTAATTGTGCGAATTGCTGGGTTGATTCAACACTTTGCAAGTCAGACACAAAAATCATAAATTCATCCCCGCCCATCCTTGCTAAGAAAGTGCTTTCAAACATACACTCACTTAGTCTTTTAGCTACTTCAACTAACAGGCGATCGCCTGCCAGATGTCCCATCGTATCGTTAACTAATTTAAATCGATCTAAATCAAGAAACATTACCGCTAATATCGGCGGAATCGATTTGACTTCCATCAAATTATCCTGTTCAAGATAGATTTGCATTTGGGCAGCAGCATTTGCTAAAGCTATAGACAGGCGATCGCGAAATAGAAC
>DCSN01000005.1:3951-15418 GCA_002325645.1 Pseudanabaena sp. UBA1465 | reverse complement strand
CAGCTTACTCTCCGTAATATCTTCAACTGTTCCCTCAAAATAGAGAATATTGCCATGCATATCGTAAACTACGCGGACATTCTCGGAAGTCCAAATGATCGATCCATCTTTGCGATAGACCTGTGATTCAAATTGTTTTACTTCTTCTTGTTCTTGCAAAAGTTGGATCAATAAAGAACGATCCTGAGGATTAATATAAAGTTGAGTCTGAATGTCGGCAATGCTTTTGATTAACTCATCAGGTGATTCATATCCATAGATTTTGGCAAGCATCGGATTAGCAATCAAGAATTTTCCATCCAGAGAAGATTGAAATATTCCTTCGATCGCATTCTCAAAAATACTACGATATCTAGCCTCGGCTCTTTTTAGTGCTTCTTCCGCCTGTATTTTCTGCGTAACATCATTTACTAAAATCAATTCACATTTGCGATTTTGATAGTCAAGGGTATGGGCTGAAACTTCAACACAAATTTGTGTACCGTCTTTCTTGAGATGTCGCCATACTTCAGGCAAACTAAAGCCCGATGAAATTTTAGCAATGGCTTCTAAAAGTTTTGGAATATCGACCGCAGGACGAATATCTTTTAAGGTCATTGACAGAAATTCTTCTGCACTATAGCCATAGTGAGCTATAGCTGCTTGATTGACCGCTAAAAAACCTAGAGTCTCAAGATCATAAATCCACATCGGATTAGGATTGTTCTCGAATAAATAGCGAGTCCGATTTTCAATATCTTTTTGATTCTTCGCTGTTCGTTCCCAATCAGTAATATCTTCAAATCGATTCAAAAAACTTGGTTCTTGTGAGGTTTCAATATTAAGATCTGTGCTTTGGAGAACTTGCACAAATTGACCATCTTCACGAATGTAACGTACATTCAGATAACAATGATCGATTTCTCCTGAGAGTAATCTCTCCTTGAGAAAATAGTAAGCGCACAGATCATCAGGATGACAAATCTGCTCATATTTCAGTTGGCAAATTTGTGAAGTGCTATATCCTAACAAATCACATAAAGAAACACTGACTTCACAGATTTGGTCGTCTAGAGTTGTCTCAAAAATTCCGACTGTACTGTTTTCAATACATTTAGCAATCCGCATTAAATTATTAAGACGCTCTTGTTTGAGTATGCCTTGGTAGATCGGATTCAGATGTTGATATCTGTCAGCCAACTTTTTTACCCTATTGGTATTTCTGAAATTATAGTTTTATATCAACTTTAATTCATTTCTGATATATATGGGTTGTTTCCCCGCCTACGGTGGGGAAACAACCCTTTGTTCCGCGCTTACTTGCAAAGTGCTATAGCAACCCTAAATTAGGTCTAAAGACATTTGAATAATTTGCTCATCTGACAATGGTACTGATAACAATTGAATCTGCGCCCGATCGCCATAGGGTTTTAGTTTATTAGCGATCGCTTCGGTAATACCACCTTCCGTCAGGAAATAGGGTAGCACATTGATTTTATTAATACCTTGAGATAGTAAATCATCTATTTGAATTTCGATTTTAGGCTCAACGCCCCAATAGGCGGTGATCGCTTGACTATGGTGTGCTAAGCCCTCAACGACATGATTGGCGATCGCCCGCCGACTACCATGGGAAACTAAAATTCGCGATGGTTGTTCCTGAACAGTGGTATTCCGATCAGAATATTTCTCAAATTGTTGAAAGATTAAATCAGGAATTTGGGGGCTTGTCCCTAGATGAGCAATTGTCCGAAACAATAACTTATTTATAAATTTACTTTGAGCGATCGCCACCTCTGCGGGAATATCTTCACTAACATGGACACCTTCTAGTAAAAACAAAGGCATGATCGCAATTTCGGTTCCTCCCGATGCGATCACCTGATTAGCAAATTTTTCTAATTGTTGAGCAAGGCTAAGCGCCTGTCCTTCCAAACATCCACCGCTAATATCACCAATAGATAGATTAGATAAATCAGATAGATTCTGCGATCGCGCTACGGTTAATAAATTTTGTAACGCCAACCATGATCGGCGATCGCTACTGCCATGAGTAACAAAAAAAATAGATATATTCTTCATAGGTAATTTAAAATTTCTGCGACTTCATAAAGAACCAGATTATTAGTAGCGCGGCTTCGCCGCGCTACTAATAATCTGGTTTCACGTTGGCTTTGATGCTCTAAATTAACATTGAGCCTGTAGCATACATCCCCGCAGCGATCGCCTGATTGATAAGGGAATTCGCACCAATTAAAGTTTGTGATGGAATCCGAGCATCTTTACCAATGGAAGTTGCCTCACCAATATAGCAAGGAGCTTCTAAAACTGCTCCCTCCGCAATATTGGCAGTTTTAGCAACCCACACCCCTGCACTAATCTGCTCAGAGCGATCGCCAAAATCATAGGGAGCCTTACCTTCTAAAACATCAACCTGCGCTTGCAAATACTTCTCAGGCGTTCCCATATCCATCCAATAGCCATCCGAGACAAAACCCATCATCTTTAAGCCATTGTCTAGGACATCAGGAAAAACTTTCCTCTCAAAGCTCAAAGGTTCTCCTGTGGGATAGATGTCAAAAATCTTTGGCTCTAAAACATAGGTTCCTGCATTAATCGTATTGATGCCTTGAGCCAGAAATTCTAATGCTTGTGCTGCATTTGGTTTTTCGCGAAAAGCTTGCACCTGATTTTGAGCATTAATTTCGACTAAGCCAAAGGGCGTAATGTCAGGAACTCGCGTCAAAGTTAAAGTTGCATCGGCTTGATGATCTTTATGAAACTTTATGAGCGCCTTCAAGTCTAAATCAGTGAGAACATCAGCATTGAATACAATCAATGACTCACCCGTGAAATATGGCTCGGCAAGCTTGATCGCTCCTGCGGTATCTAGGGGCGTGGACTCTTCGACATAACGAATTTTCACGCCAAAGCGATCGCCATCACCAAAATAATCAATCACTTGTTGCGAGTGATACTGCACATTTAACAAAATGTCGCACACATCAGCCTCGCGACAACGATTGATCATCCATTCTAAAAATGGGCGATCGACCAAGGGCAGCATGGGCTTAGGACAGCCATAGGTCAAGGGTCTGAGGCGTGTTCCTTTACCACCAGCAATAATTACAGCTTGCATAGAGTTGTTGACTTGCGGTATATGTTGTTTGTTGAGCATTATAGAAGTTATGGAGTGGTGTGTGAGCAATAGACCGATAACCGCATCCAAAGTTCGGTCAGCCGAAGCAACTAATCGCGCTGATTTGCCGCCCGATCCCCTAAAAACAATGTCAGTCGAATCCACACCCTCAGAACTATCTAAACATCCATCTAAGCCCAAGCGCATCCCCTTCGCAAAAATAGCTTTTACTTTATCTCTTATAGTTTCGGTTGGGGCTGGGGCATTTTTAAGTCGGATTGTGCCTATTAATGCGATCGATTGGGTTGGTTTATTATCGGGGCGGAAACCTGAAGAAGTCTTCATAGAAAGCTTAGGACGTAAGTTAGAGCGTCCCTATCAAATTCTGGTTATGGGTGTAGATCGGGTTCTTGAAGCTCCCTTTGGTTCACCCGAATCCTTTAATGGTCGTAGTGATAGCATGATGCTGATTCGGTTTGACCCTATCGATCACTCAGTGCATATGCTATCCATCCCCCGCGATACGCAAGTACCAATTTCTGGCTATGGGACTGTCAAAATTAATGCTGCTAACGTTTATGGCGGGGCAGAGCTTGCCCAAACAGTTGTTTCCCAAAAGCTCAATGGTGTAGAGATCGATCGCTATGTGAGGCTCGATACCTCTGGTCTGTCAGCTTTGGTTGATGCGGTTGGGGGTGTAGAGATTAATGTCCCTAAGCGCATGAAATATGTTGATAAAACGCAAAAGTTAAATATCAATCTTTATGCGGGATTACAAACCCTTAATGGTGAGCAAGCAGAGGGTTTCGCGAGATTTCGTTACGATGAAGATGGGGACATTGGCAGGGCAAAACGACAGCAAGTTGTTTTAAAAGCACTCAAGACAAAGCTGGCTCACCCCTCAATTATTCTACGGTTGCCCGATCTCATTAACATTATGCAAAAACATGTGGATTCTAATCTCAGCTTTGAAGAAATGATGGCGATCGCCACCTTTAGCCTGACGATCAAACCTGAGCAAATCCAATCAAGTAGCCTTAAAGGAAGACCTAGTGAACCTAATGAATTTCGCTTTAGTTATTGGATTGTAAGTCCTGAAGATGTAGATCAAGCGATCGCCAACAAATTTACAACCAAATAACCAAATAAAAAAGCAGCACTTAGTGCTGCTTTTTTATTTGGTTTTGATTAGACGGGCCAGGAGGGATTCGAACCCCCGACACCGTGGTCCGTAGCCACGTGCTCTAGTCCACTGAGCTACAAGCCCTTAACTCGCGAATCTAATAATAACATACTGTGCAATCTTGACAAGCGAAAAGATTAATTTTTTTTCTAAAAACAGTGAAAGCACTGCTTAGCAGTGCTTTCACTGTTGGGCTTAGGTATAATCAAACTAATTGTGAGCTTGCTTAAAACTATGGTTAGCACTGCGATCGCTGCGAAAAATACCAAAAAAAATACTGAAACAGCCGAAGAAATAGCTATTCCCCAAATTTCCCTTGATGAATGGGTGAAAAATCCTCCATCAGGCGGACTGGAATGGATTGACGGTCATTTAATCGAAAAAACGGGTATGACATTACAACATGGTCGGGTACAAAGTAGGGTTGGATGGCTTTGGAAAAGTCATGTCGAAAACTCTGGCATTGGTGGTGAAGTATATACAGAAGTGCCTTGTCGTACTTTAGAGCAAGGACGTAAACCTGATGTTGCTTATCTCACCCCTGATTTGCTTGCTGAGTATGGCAATTTACCCACTCTGCCCCAAAGCTTTCCTTTAATTGCCGAGGTAATCTCACCGACGGATGCGGCTAACGATGTATTTGCCAATGCTCACGAATATTTGCGATCGCAATGTCAAGAAGTTTGGCTGGTTTTTAGTGAAGAACGGTTGATTGTGGTGTTAACCCAAGATTCGCGCAAGATTTATGTTGCCGAAGAAGCGATCGCTTCTGTAGTTCTTGAAGGTTTTAGCATTACAGTTAATGCACTATTGGGGTGAACTTTTGCTGCCAAAAAGTAAAGATAGGCGGCGCTTCGCGCCGCCTATCTTTACTTTTTTAGGACTACCCCCTTTTTTGGATATGGGTTTAAAGTATAGAAGGCAACGTTCTTAAGTTAATTTCTGTGCAAGAAGATTTTCGGTTAATTGTTGATTTAGTCACTGTTCTTGCAGCAGCTTCCTTTGGTGGATTAATGGCGGCGGCTCTGCGATTACCAGTTTTATTGGGCTACATCTTTGGCGGCATCGTGGTTGGTCCCACGGGTTTAGGGCTGATCAAAGAATTAATTCAGGTGGAAACCCTTGCTCAGTTTGGGGTTGCTTTTTTACTATTCGCTCTCGGCGTTGAGTTTTCGCTGAAGCAATTAAATAAGGTAAGGGCGATCGCTTTAGGTGGCGGCACTTTACAAATTTTGTTAACTATCGCCTTGACCGCAGGCGTATCCGTATTGGTGGGATGGGTGGAGACACCTGTGCAGGGAATTTTTCTGGGGGGGATTTTGTCGCTGTCATCAACGGCCGTCGTCTTACGCAGTTTGATGGAAAATAATGCCACCGAGTCGGCTCAGGGGCAGGTGACATTGGGGATGTTAATTATCCAAGATTTAGCTTTGGGATTGATGTTGGCGGTGTTGCCTGCGTTAGATCATCCCGAAACTCTTGTCATTGAGGTAATTAAATCTTTGTCAGTTACGGCTTTATTTGCAGGAGCCGCGATCGCCGCAGGGGTGTGGCTAATTCCGCCATTTTTGCGCTGGGTCGCGAGTACCGAGAGCCGCGAGTTATTTTTGCTGAGCGTGATTGTGCTATGCCTAGGCATTGCCCTCCTCACGGAGCAGTTAGGTTTATCGATTGAGATGGGCGCATTCGTAGCAGGTTTGATGATTTCTGAGGTGGAATATGCCGATCAAGCCCTCACCTATGTTGAACCTTTGCGGGACGTGTTTGCGACCTTATTTTTTGCATCGATCGGAATGCTAATCGATCCTGTATTTCTATTGCAAAACTGGGAATTGATTCTTAGTCTTGTGGCGATCGTGATGTTGGGTAAATTCTTGATCGTTGTGCCATTGGTGAGTTTCTTCCGCTATCCTCTGCGCGTTGCCATTTTCGCAGGTTTAGGGCTTGCCCAAATTGGGGAGTTTTCCTTTGTATTAGCCAGTGAGGGGCAGAAATTAGGATTAGTTTCGCGCCGTGTTTACTTGCTGACTTTAGGAACAACGGCGGTCACTTTGATGGTGACACCCTTCTTGCTAAAGGCGACACCGCAGATTTTGCAATTACTCGAAAAAGTGCCATTCCTTACGGCTTGGATGAATAAGCTGGATATGCCTCAAGAACTTTCAGCCAATGCGGAACTTAAGGATCATGTGGTGGTGTGTGGCTATGGGCGCATCGGTCAGGGGATTGTCTCGTTGCTACAATCAAAGGGCTATCCCGTGTTGGTGATTGAAGATGCTGAGTCCAAAGTGCAAATCTTGCGATCGCAAAATATCCCATACCTATACGGTAATTGCGCGAGTCCGTTAGTTCTCGAAAAAGCAGAAATCGACCATGCGCGATCGATGCTGATTGCCATTTCTGACCCGATCGCCACTAGGCTTGCAGTCCAACGCGCCGTCAACATTTCGCCAGACATCGACATTGTGGCGAGAGCTGAAAAAGATGCAGATATTGATACCTTGTATCAATTGGGAGCCAAGGAAGTCGTGCATCCCACCTTTGAGGCAAGCTTAGAGCTAACTACACACTTGCTGATTTGCTTAGGCGAAAGTACAGAGGATATTCAAAACGAACTGATCGGTATCCGCCGCAGTCGCTATGCTAATCTGCGTCCCGAAATTGCCTGTGCAATTCCTGTAATTATGCCTGTGCTGCCGCCTAGTCCTAAACCCAGATAAACTTTGAAAAAGCTGGCGAAGCCAGCTTTTTCAAAGTTTATCTGGAATACCCAAAACCTAACATAGGCTGTAACAGCTAAAAAGACTAAAAAGGTCGAATGATGAACACGAAACTATATGAGACAGATTTTTATGGTTGGACCGTAGAACAGGCTAAGTTGCTTACCCTAGGTAATCTAGATGGATTGGACTTGGTGAATTTGGTTGAGGAAATCGAGTCTTTGGGTAAACAAAAACAGCAAGAATTATCTAATCGTTTGGGTGTGCTGATCGGACATCTTTTAAAATGGCAATATCAACCCCAAAAGCGATCGCGTAGTTGGCAGGTGACAATTCAGTTACAAAGAGAAGAAATTCAGGATTTGTTAGCGGACAATCCGAGCTTAAAATCTTACTTAGATAAAGCGCTGTCAAAGGGTTTTCGCTTAGGATTAGCGCTAATTTTGGCGGAGACCTCCATCAAAAAAAGTATCCTTCCCCATGAATTCCCCTATAGCTTTGAGCAGTTGCTTGACTTGAATTTTCCCGATGATATTAACGTAGAGTTTTGATGAAGTTCCCATTGCGATTAATTGCTAGATTTCTCAAATTCCCCAAATTTTTGCTGCTAGGGCTGATGACTTATTCCCTGACAGCTTGTCAGGGATCAAATCTTGGTAGCTCACTAGAAGGGGCGATCGCGCCAGCGATTCCTGCTAATGAATCTAGTCCTGCAACTATTGACGAAAAACCCAAGCCATCGCCAATCATTACCCCAAGCCCTACACCCACTAATTCCCCCACCAGTACAACCGACCAAAAATCTAGCGATCGCCGATCCAATCCTCTCGCAGCCGAGATCGCCTTGCCAAATTTGCCACCCAAAACAACCAGCCCCAAAATTCCCCTCAAACAATTTCTATACATTGATTTTGCTAATAGTAATACACCAAAAACCAGTGAATTTAGCGATATTGAACAGGCTCCTGCATCTCTTAGAGATTGGATTAAAGATCTTAATAAACTAGGGACAATTTCTGCAAAAACGGGGCAAGAATTTAAGCCGAATATTTTGGTGGCGCGTCGTGAATATGCGCGATGGTTGCTGCAAACAAATAACCGTCTCTATAAAAATCAGCCAAGTCGCCAGATTCGTCTCGCGCAGCCTAACGATAGCGCTAGTTTTCCTGATATCCCCAATAGCCATCCCGATTTTGCAATTATCCAAGGCTTAGCCAACGCAGGATTAATTAATGGCACAGGCGATCGCTTTCGTCCCAATGATCCCCTGCTACGAGAAGAGCTAGTGCAATGGAAAATCCCCCTCGATCTACGACAGCCCTTGCCCAGTGCCACATGGGACAATATCAGTCAAACATGGGGCTTTAAAGATAGCGATCGCATTAGTGAAAGCGCCCTCGGTGCGATTTTTGCTGACGCTCAACTACGAGATATCTCTAATATTCGCCGCAGCTTTGGATTCACCACAATTCTGCAACCACAAAAGCCCGTTACTCGCGCCGAAGCCGCCGCATCGCTGTGGTATTTCGGCACGGCCACCGATGGAATATCCGCTAGTAAAATTTTAGATTTGGAAAAATCGCAAAATTAAAAGCAGCACAAAGTAATGCTTTTAATTTTGCGATTTTGATTTAGAGACGCTAGAATATTAGCAATTGTTATTGTTGAGAAAAATTAATAGGTTATGTCGCAATATCAACGTGTCGAGTACTTAATCGGGAAAGATGGCAAAATCGTTGAACGGGCGATCGACATAGTTGGTAGTGAATGCATCGCAGTCACCGCCGCGATTGAGGCGAAGTTAGGCAAAGTCGAAACTCGCGAATTATTATCTAGTTATTACGAGACATCTGAGCAAGTACTGGATCATAATGCGATCGAGCAGACTCAGTATGACTAACAAGCCTAGCTTCAACCAAATTAACTAAATTAACTTTAGATGTTTATCATCGCGCTTCGTAAGGCGCTTCGTAAATTATATAGGCGTGCATAGGCAAATCATACTTGTGTATCGATTCTTAGAAATTGCGAATCTATGTCAATAAAGTTAAACTACCTACCCAAATCTGGGTAAAATTGTGATTAAGAAATTAAGAATTGTTAAAGATTTGCTTATGTAGAGATTTGTCATGGTAACTCAAACTTCGCTATTGATATCAGAGTCGAACGCAACTAGTAGGCTGCGAAAAATTTTTGCGTCCGTTGATGCCATGAGTTGTCCCCATAGACTGAACTTTCATCTGCATACAGTGCATTCTGACGGCAAAATGCAACCTATAGACCTAATCCAGCAGGCGATCGCGCTGCGTGTGTCGGACTTGGCAATTACTGATCACCATGAGATTGCGGGCTATTACATCGCTAAAAAGTATTTAGAACGTTTTGCTAGTCAATCTAGTGATCGCGTATCTCTACCCACACTTTGGTCGGGGATCGAAGTTAATGCCAGTCTAATTTTTACCGAAGTACATATTCTCGGCTATGGATTTGATCCCGAACATGAGGCCATGCTTCCCTATTTACAAGGTAAAACCACCGCAGGGCTAGACTACCAAGCAATTAGTGTGATCAAGGCAATGCATCTAGCGGGTGGATTAGCGGTACTAGCGCATCCTGCCCGTTATCGGCGATCGCCTGAAGATTTAATTCCTGCGGCGGCGGCGCTGGGGATCGATGGTGTGGAAACCTATTATGGCTACGACAATAGCGATCCTTGGAAACCTAGCCCTAAGCAAACCGAAGAAATTCACCATCTTGCAGATTTGCATGGCTTAATGCATACCTGCGGGACTGACTCCCACGGTTTTAAAATTAGTAAAAGACTCTAATAAAAAGCCGAATTTTTGGTAAGGCGGCTGCGCCGCCCTACCAAAAATTTGGCTCTTAAGATTACAAAAATAGTATTAAAAATAAATGACAGATAAACCAAAAGTAATCGTTGTGGGTGCAGGTTGGGCGGGACTAGGTGCAACCTATCAACTTACCAAACAGGGCTATGACGTAACCCTACTTGAAGCAGGGGCGCAAGCAGGGGGCTTAGTCGCAGGTTGGCAAACCGAAGGGGGGCGATCGGTCGAGGCAGGTATTCACGGCTTTTGGTATCCTTATCGCAATATTTTTGCCCTAGTCAAAGAATTGGAGCTTGATCCCTTCACCCCTTGGACGCGATCGGCTCAATATTCTCCCGCAGGGCTAGAAGTGGAGTCCCCGATCTTTCAAGACTTACCACGATTGCCTTCACCCTTGGGAACCTTTGCCTATACGCAATTTAAAAGATTGCCCCTTAGCGATCGCCTCTCGGCTCTCCCGCTAATGTATGCAGTTGTCGATTTTGATAATTCCGATCAAGCATGGAAACGTTACGACGGCGTAACAGCTCGTGAGCTATTCCGTCAATATGGAGTCTCCGAAAGGCTTTACCGTGAATCCTTTGAGCCAATGCTATTAGTCGGATTATTTGCCCCTGGGGAACAATGCTCGGCGGCGGCAGCTTTGGGAATGTTGTATTACTTCATCTTGGCGCATCAGGCAGATTTTGATGTGGTTTGGTGTCGCGGCACGGTGGGCGCAAAAATCTTTCAACCTTGGTGCGATCGCATCACCAGCTTAGGCGGCAACATCCTCACCAATCGCCGTGTTAGCGATCTCCAAGTAGATGAGTCGGGCAAAGTTACCAGCGTAATTTGCGGCGAAGAGAAATTTGATGCTGATGCGGTGATTTTCTCCGTCGGCATTTCAGGGATGCAAAAAATTGTGACTAGTAGCCCCGCTTTACAAAAGCGCCGCGAATTTCGTAACCTAATGAACCTAGGCGCGATCGATGTTTTGGCAGTGCGCCTGTGGTTCGATCGCAAAATCGATGTGCCGCGCCCCTCCAATGCCTGTTTTGGATTTGATGTGACTACGGGCTGGACATTTTTTGATCTCAATGCGCTCCATGATGAATATGCCAATGAAACTGGCTCCGTGATCGAAGTTGACTTTTATCACGCCAACCAATTTCTGCCCCTCGACAATCAAGAAATCGTGGCGATCGTCCAGAATTATCTCGCCTCCTGTGTACCAGCCTTTAAAGAAGCCAAAGTTGTGGACAGCAGCGTAATTCGCCTACCTCGCGCTGTGACTCACTTTGCTCCAGGAAGTTACCAAAACCTACTCAAAGCCAGCACTAGTTTCCCCAACCTATATATGAGTGGTGACTGGATTATTACTAATCACGGTTCATGGTCACAGGAAAAAGCCTATGTCACAGGTTTAGAAGCCGCTAATTTAGTGATTCAACAATTTAGTCAAGGCAATATGACCCAAATTCTGCCCATTGAAGCTGACGAACCCCATATTCAAATAGCGCGATCGCTAAATCAAAGCCTAAGAAATATGTCAAAAGCTCTAATTCCTAATTTCTTTCTGCCATAATTTCAAAATCCAATAAATCTCTAAAAGTTT
>DCSN01000005.1:287-3879 GCA_002325645.1 Pseudanabaena sp. UBA1465 | reverse complement strand
AAACTTTTAGAGATTTATTGGATCTCACAAAACCTCAATGGGCGTTAATTGCTAAAGATATAGCCTACTGAGGCTTTGAGTAATATAAAAATATTTTTAAAAGCGGCGCGAAGCGCCGCTTTTAAAAATATTTTTGGGTTTTAAGTCAGCGCAAAGCGCTGTAACAGAAAAGTAAGACAGATAATTAGCCAGCAATCAATGTAAGATTGGATACGGTTAGACCAACCTAATAAAACTTTTTTATGCTCTTAACAGAACAATCTCCCTCGGCTTCTAAAAACACTCTTGGTTGTGTCCTAGTGGTAGAAGATGAAGCGATTATTCAAGAAGCGATCGCGCTGGCTCTGCAAGAAGAAGGATATAGCGTTTTACTAGCTGAAGATGGTTATAAAGCCTTACAAACTGCTAAAAATGCATCAAGGCTAGATTTGATCATTTTAGATATAATGCTGCCCTCGATAAATGGCTTAGATTTTTGTCGCATCTTAAGGCATGAAGATAATAATGTGCCTATTTTGATGATCAGCGCTAGGGGGAACGAATCCGATCGCATTATGGGCTTAGAAGTCGGAGCCGATGACTACCTGAGCAAGCCTTTCGGAATGCGCGAACTAGTAGTCCGTTCTCATGCTTTACTCAGGCGCAGTCGTCGTGACTTTGTGGCAACCAATGCCACAGTTTATAAGTTTGGCGATATCACCATGTATCCCGACGAATGTCGCGTGACCATCAATGATGTGGAAATCAATCTTTCACCCAAGGAATTTCGCCTACTTGACCTATTTATGAGCCATCCCCGTCGCGTCTGGTCACGCGAACAGTTATTAGAAAAAGTCTGGGGCGTAGATTTTGTTGGGGATAGTAAAACCGTCGATGTGCATATTCGCTGGCTACGCGAAAAAATTGAAATCGATCCAAGTGACCCGAAACATATTGTTACGGTTAGAGGCTTCGGCTATAGACTTGGGTAGCCATGACTTACCGCAAAGATCAGTAGCGGCGCTATTGATCTTTGCAGTCTTACTTCCTTTCCAGTGAATAATTAGGCGTGCGCGGCTAATTATTCACTGGAAAGGAAGTATAGCGCTCGAAAAGCGCCATAAATTTTTTAAAGATTTTAAAGAACTTGTAGTAAAAAAACACCGAAAAAGACGACAACACAGAGTGTTGCCGTCTTTTTCGGTGTTTTTTATTATAAAAAGTTACGCCATTTATACGTTAAGCAGCTTCCATTTAACTGATAAATTGCATTTATAAGAATAAAGCTTATTAAACTTTAAAAGATCATAAATAAATAAAACTGGGGGATAAAAACAGATATTTATTAGATTTTAATCTACATTTCAATAAACATTTGTTTTTATTACTGAGACCATATTTAAGTCAATTGAAGACCTATTGATTATAGGATTTATTGCTGAAATCAGTCTTTTTAAATCCATAGTCAGGACGTAATGGGGATTTTTTTAGATCATACAAATTGATAGATATGCTTTATTGCTTGTTATAAATTAACCAAATAATCAAGTTAATTGTTTGTATTTTTACAAGTAAAAGATTATGAGTGCATTTATTAATGTCTTAGAAGAAATAGTTTTTAGAGAATTACATCTACAAATTGAAGAATTGCGTCCAGAATCGCAAAAACAAATTAATATCTCTGAAGTTGTAGCCTACACATTAAATAGATTGCCACCACTATTCGCCACATCAATAGTTGGATATAAACGTCAGCGTGATTATGCTTTAAATGAATTAAAGCCACAAGTTTTACAATTAATTAAGTACGGAATTAGAACCGTTACTTTTGTCGGTGATCCATTACATGATAAAAAACCTCTGCCAAATAATTTATTTATAGATAATGCAGGAGTTCTCTATCAATTAAGTAAAACATTAAACCGCAAATATTTACGTTGGAGAGATCTACCAAATATAATTAGAGAAATGGTTAGACATTCTACCTATTTAAACTCGATTGGCAATGATGAAGATCAGACCATCATTCAGTGTAATGAAACCAAAATCCAGCCAGAAAGCCATGTAAGTAGTAGGAATAAATTATTGCTTTCGCAATCAAAAAGATTTAAAGAGAAGCGATTAGCCCATAAACAAAAAGAGCTAACTTATCTAAATGAAGTATTAAATAAGGATTTAAATGTAGCTATTATTCCTGTTTTTGGAGATCTTGATCAAGGTGTTTCGTGGTCTGATGAAAAGAAGGCAATGGATGCCATGGAAATAGAATATAAAGCGCTAGAAGCCTATACATTGCAAGCCCAATTGGGGATGATCAATGTGTTAGAGCATCTAATTTTTGTCATTCTTCAGAGAATGGTAAATCCAGATCTATATGCCAACCTAAATATTAATGAAGTAGTTGCTTACACCCTAAATCGCTTTCCGCCAATGTACGCTACTAGCGATCGCGGATTTAGATATTTACGGCGAAAAGCGATTATAGAATTTTCGCGGGACTTAATTATTGCTGTGCGTAGTGGTGTGATTAAAATCGTGAATTGTCCTCGCCCCGAACATTCTCCGACACATTTTCATAAATTTGCACAGGAGCATGAGCAAGCCTTGGCAGAATTAAATAATGTATTGAATCGTGAAGATATTGCATTGGATAATGTTGTAGAGATTGTTCAGGCTTTGGTTGTAAATCGTCTTGCTAGATTAAATTGAGTCTCGTCGCTTAAGTCTTTGGGTTGGCATCAGGAACAGGATCGTAACCGCCCATATGCCAAGGATGGCAACTACAGATACGTTTTATCGATAATTTGCCGCCTGTCAATATGCCAAAGCGCTCGATCGCTGTGAGAGCATATTGTGAGCAGGTGGGCTGAAATCGACATCTGGGGGGAAACAATGGCGAAATAAATAATCGATAAAACTGAATCAATAAAATGACAAGTTTTTTCATGGATTTTTCCAAGCAAGTATTATTTCCCTGCCTTCGGCGGGGAAATAATACTGTATTTCAATAGAATAGAAGTTATAGCCATATTTTATCCTTTATTTGTCTTCTGATGTCATCCTCTAGAACTATCACGATCGCTGTTATTCAAGCATCCTTGAATGCAGATGTTGCTACTAATGTCGCGAAAATATCGGACTTAGTGAGCAAGGCGGCTCATCAAGGCGCACAGGTAATTTTGCCGCCAGAATTATTTGAAGGAGCATATTTTTGTCGAGAAGAACGCGATCGCTTTTTTGACTGGGCGCAGCCTGTGGAAAATCATCCAACGATCGCCCATTTTCAAAAACTTGCTCAAGCATTAAATGTCGTCATTCCTGTCTCGTTTTTTGAGCGATCGGGACAAGTCTATTACAACAGTTTGGCGATGGTTGATGCGGATGGCTCATTGCTGGGCATCTACCGCAAAAGCCATATTCCCGATGGACCTGGGTACGAAGAAAAGTTTTATTTTCGTGGCGGCGATACGGGCTTTAAGGTTTGGGATACGGCCTTTGGCAAAGTTGGCGTAGGGATTTGCTGGGATCAGTGGTTTCCTGAATGTGCGCGAGCGATGGTGTTGATGGGTGCAGAAATTTTGCTATACCCAACAGCGATCGGCTCTGAACCTGA